>CAZUTJ010000011.1:0-11740 GCA_964622875.1 uncultured bacterium | reverse complement strand
AGAATAGGGGACGTCCATTTATCAATAATCCCCCCTACATCCCCCTTTGTTAAAGGGGGATGTAGGGGGGATTTAGTTGCGAAGCCTAATTTAAGGTCCGGGATTTTCAATAATACTAGATTTTTACTGTAAACTGTAAACTGTAAACTCCCGAACGAAGAGAGGGGTATTCTAATGGGAATGTGGATTGGGAGGGGGAGGAAGGCCAGGCGTTGTTATGGGTTTGATGAGGTAGCCCTGGTTCCCGGTCCGGTGACTATTAATCCGGAAGAAGTGGATGTTAGTTGGGAGTTGGGGGAATTCAAGTTCCCGGTCCCTATCTTGGCCTCGGCTATGGATGGGGTGGTGGATACTAAATTTGCTCTGGAGATGAGCCGTCTGGGAGGATTAGCCGTCCTTAATTTGGAGGGGGTGCAAACACGCTATGAGTATCCGGCCGAGGTCATCGAGAGGATCATCACGGCTACCCCGGAAAAGGCTACTGAGTTAGTGCAGAGCATCTATAAAGAGCCCATTAAGGAAAAGCTCATTTCCTCCCGCATAGAAGAGATTAAAAAAGCCCGGGGCTGGGCGGTGGTTTCCAGCATCCCTCAACGAGCCGAACGTTTTGGCCGGATTGCCAAAGAGGCGGGAGCGGATATATTCCTCGTTCAGGCCACGGTTATTACGGTCCGACATATCTCTTCTCAATATAAGGCTCTTAATTTCCGGAAGCTCTGTTCGTCCCTATCCATGCCTGTAATCGTTGGCAATACGGTTACTTATAATACTGCCTTAGAGTTAATGGAGGTGGGGATAGATGCTCTCCTGGTAGGTGTCGGTCCGGGAGCGGCCTGTACCACCCGGGGGGTTTTGGGAATTGGGGTTCCCCAGGTTACCGCTACTGCCGATACGGCCGCAGCTCGCGATTTCCACTATAAACAGACGGGGAAATACATTCCCATCATTACCGACGGAGGAATGAGCTACAGCGGCGATATTTGCAAAGCTTTTGCTTGTGGAGCGGATGCCGTGATGATTGGTTCGGCCCTGGCCCGGGCCCAGGAAGCGCCCGGGAAAGGCTACCACTGGGGAATGGCTACTCCCGATGTTAATCTTCCCCGGGGAACCCGAATTCAGGTGGAAACAACGGGAACCTTGCAGGAGATCCTCCTGGGTCCGGCTCGTCTTGACGATGGCTCTCAAAACTTAGTGGGGGCCCTGCGCACCTCCATGGGCAATTTAGGGGCCGGTAATATCCGGGAAATGCAGCTTACTGAGATAATTATTGCTCCTTCCATTAAGACTGAAGGGAAGATCTTCCAGGCGGCCCAGCGGGTAGGAATGGGAAAATGATTCATTCTTCCTTTGTTCACCTTCATAATCATACCGAGTATAGCCTCCTTGACGGTGCCTGCCGTTTGCCGGCCCTCATCGGTAAAGCCCGGGAATACAAGATGCCGGCTCTGGCTATCACTGACCACGGGAATCTTTTTGGAGCTATCCGGTTTTATCGTCAGGCAGAAAAGGCCGGCGTTAAACCCATAATTGGCTGCGAGGTCTATGTTGCTCCTCAAAGTCGTTTTGAGAAGACAGCCGGGGGGATCAAGGAGGCCGCCTTTCACCTTACTCTCCTGGCTAAGGACGAAGAGGGGTACAAAAATCTGATCAAGCTCTCTACGGCCGGCTATTTAGAAGGATTTTATTACCGCCCCCGGGTGGATAAGGAGCTTCTTTCTACTCATTCCTCGGGAATAATTGCTTTAAGCGGCTGCCTCAAGGGGGAGATTCCTCACCTTATCCAGAGCGATCTTTTTCCCCGAGCTCGGCAGGTAGCCGGGCAATTCCAGGATATCTTCGGAAAAGAGAACTTCTTTTTAGAGGTGCAGGATCAAAAAATTGAGGGGCAGGAGAAGGTTGTCAGGGAATTAATAAAAATGAGTCGGGAATTGTCTCTTCCTCTGGCGGCCACTAACGATTGCCATTACCTCAATAAGGAAGATTCCCAGGTTCATGATGTTCTCCTTTGCATTCAGACGGGGAAGACGGTTGATGACTCCCAGAGGATGAAGTTTTCCACAAATGAGTTTTATTTTAAATCCCCGGAGGAAATGCGCGCTCTCTTTGTTGAGATTCCGGAAGCTGTTTCCCTGACGGTGGAGATTGCCGCTCGTTGCAACCTGAAGCTTACTTTTGACCAAAGCTATTTTCCTCACTTTGAGGCTCCCTCTCACTTTCATCCTCTCCTCCAGGGGGGAGAGGGAAGGGCAAGGGAGAATTCCGAGAAAGATAGACTGGATAGCTATCTGGAAAAGCTCTGCCGGGAAGGGGTGAAGGGGCACTACCTCGGACTTACTCCGGAAATAGAAGATAGATTAAAAAAAGAGCTGAAGGTTATTAAAGGGGCCGGCTATGCCGGCTATTTTCTTATCGTCTGGGATTTTATCCATTATGCCCGGAAAAAAGGGATTCCCGTCGGGCCGGGCCGGGGATCGGCCGGGGGAAGCCTGACGGCTTATTTATTAGGGATAACGGAGATAGACCCCTTGCGCTACGACCTCCTCTTTGAGAGGTTCCTTAATCCGGAGCGGATTAAACCCCCTGATATAGATATTGACTTTTGCTATGAAAGGCGTCCGGAGATCATCGATTATGTGGTGAAAAAGTATGGCTCGGATCGGGTGACTCAAATAATCACTTTCGGCACTATGGCTGCTAAGGGAGCTATTCGGGATGTAGGCCGGGCTTTAAATATGCCTTACGGGGAAGTAGATAGAATTGCTAAATTGATTCCGGCGGAGCTAAATATTACTCTTAGTCAGGCTCTGGAGAAGGAGCCGGAATTTAAGGAGTTGGCCAGGAGCGATGAGCGGGTGGGGAAACTGGTACGGGTGGCCCTTTCCCTGGAGGGTCTTACCCGCCACGCTTCTACTCATGCGGCCGGTCTGGTCATCTCGGAAGAACCCCTCACTAACCTGATCCCTCTTTTTAAGGGAGGAAACGGGGAAGTTACCACCCAATATGATATGAATTCGGCGGCCGATATCGGCTTGTTGAAAGTGGACCTCCTGGGCTTAAGGACTCTGACGGTAATCCGGGATACAGTTAATCTTGTTCAGCAGACGAGGGGGAAAGAAGTTGATATTAAGAAGATTCCTCTTGACGATGAGCCGGCTTTTGCTTTACTTAAGGAGGCTAAAACCGGGGGAATATTTCAATTAGAGAGCGCCGGGATGCGGGATCTTCTAAAAAAGATTTCCCCGGGAAAGTTTGAAGAAATTATCGCTATCGTTTCCTTGTATCGCCCCGGCCCTTTGGGAAGCGGCATGAAGAACGACTTTATCAAGGCCAAGCAGGGGGTCACTACCCCTCGCTATGACCATCCCATTCTGGAGCCAATCCTCAAAGAGACTTACGGTGTCCTCCTCTATCAAGAACAGATAATGAGGGTGGTAAATAAGTTGGCGGGTTTTAGCCTGGGGCGGGCGGATATCCTGCTGCGGGCTATTAGCAAAAAGATCCCCGAGATTATGGATCAGCAGCGTCAGGTCTTTTTAGAGGGGGCGGCCAAGAATAAGGTAAGCCGGAAGGTCGCTAATAAAGTATTTGATCTGATCTCTCACTTTGCCGGCTACGGTTTCAACAAATCCCATAGCACCGCTTATGCTCTGATTGCTTACCAGACAGCTTACCTCAAGGCTCATTACCCGATGGAGTTTATGGCGGCTCTGCTCACTTCAGAGGTGAGTAATACCGATAAGGTGGTGACTTATATTAACGAATGTCGGGAGATGGGAATCAGAGTGCTTCCTCCTGATGTCAATGAGAGTTATGCCCGATTTACCATCGTGGGTGAGGATATCCGTTTTGGCTTAGCGGCAGTGAAAAATGTGGGAGAAGGGGCCATCCGGTCGGTTATCGAGCGCCGGGAAAGCGAGGGTAAGTTTAAATCTCTTTACCAGTTTTGTGAAGAGGTTGATTTGAGGCTAGTTAATAAGAGGGTAATTGAAAGCCTGATTAAATGCGGGGCCTTCGATTCCCTCAAGTTTCATCGTTCGCAGTTGATGGCCATTGTAGATAAAGCCGTAGCCGCGGCTCAGGAGGTTCAGAAGTCCCGGGAAGAAGGACAGAAGACTTTCTTTGAGGATTTTGAGGCCGAGAAGGGTTTTCGGGCTGATTTTCAAAGCTTGCCTTCCCTTCCCGAGTGGCCGGAGAGCCGGCTCCTCTCCTTTGAAAAGGAGACCCTGGGTTTCTATGTTACCGGCCATCCTTTGGCTAAATATGAAAGTTTGCTCGGAGACTATGCCACGGTTACCAGCGCCCAGTTGGGGGATTTCAGTGAGGGGGAGGAAGTATCTTTAGGGGGTATTATAAGTGGAATTAAGCAGATAGTAACCAAGCGAGGGGGGAAAATGGCTTCTTTTAATTTAGAGGATCTGGAAGGGAGCACTCAGGTGGTCGTTTTCCCCGGGAAAACTTACGAGGAGTCCTCTTCTTTAATTAAAGCCGACTCTTTGATTTTTGTCAAAGGGCGGGTGGACCAGCGGGAGGAGAAAGCAAAGCTGGTGGCCAGTGAGATTATTCCCTTGTCGGAGGTGGAAGAAAGGTTGGCAAAAGCCGTCCATATAAAATTAATGGTTAAGGGATTGGAGAGACAGGCGCTAATGGATTTGAGAGAGGCCCTTCTGGCCCATGCGGGAGATTGTTCCGTATATCTGCACCTCATTGGTCCCGACAAGGAAGTTACCGCTTTAGCTAATGGAGAGTTTCGCGTGCGGCCGAACGAAGAGATGGTGGTTAGAGTGAAGAAATTATTAGGCGAGGAATCTATCTCTTTGAGCCATTGAATTAGCTAAGGCACAAAGGCGCGTTAGAGCACCAGGGCACCAGAGCACCAGGGCAAAAGAGATACATCCTGGATGTTAGGCTCTCAGGTTGTGCCCTGGAAGGTAATGTGTAGGCAGTCCCCGTAGATGTTTGCTATCTAACGGGGCAGGCAGGCCTGCCCCCTACATTTTTTCCGGCTCTGCGTAATTACAAGGGAAAATAATAGTGATCGATGACTTGCTAAAGGCGATGGTGAGGAGAAAGGCCTCCGACCTACACCTTAAGGCGGGCAGTCCGCCTACGCTGCGTATTGAAGAGAAACTCGTTCCTTTTGACCTGCCTTCCCTGACGCCGACAGATATGGAAAAGATGGCCTTTAGTCTTCTCAATGAGGAGCAGAAGAAACTTTTCCTGAGTAAGCGGGAGATGGACTCGGCTTATGCACTACCCGGAGTGGGCCGGTTCAGGGTAAATGTCTCTCGCCAGCGGGATACTATCGCTCTGGCCATACGTTGGGTGAAGAGGGACATTTTATCTTTCCAGGAGTTGCATTTGCCTCCTATCTTCAAAGAGTTATCCCTTTCCCCCCGAGGTTTTATCCTGGTCACTGGGACAACCTCAAGCGGCAAATCAGTCACTCAGGCAGCTATGCTTGATTATATAAACCGGCACCGACGCTGCCGCATCGTTACTATTGAGGATCCCATTGAATTCCTTCACGAAGATAAATTGAGCCTGATCAACCAGCGGGAGGTGGGAATGGATACGGAATCTTTCTCCACGGCTATCCGCCAGGTGGTCCGCCAGGACCCTGATGTTATTCTCATTGGAGAGATGCGCGATGCCGAGACCTTCTCCGTAGCTTTATCGGCCTCGGAAACGGGACATCTGGTTATCAGCACTCTCCACACGGCCAATGTTATGCAATCGATAGATAGGCTCTTAGATTTTTTTCCCTCCTCCCAGCACGGACAAATCCGGGCCCTCCTCTCTCTAAACTTAAGGGCCATTACCTGTCAGCGGCTTCTCTCCCGGGCGGATGGAAAAGGTCGTGTTCCGGCAGTTGAGGTCATGCTTGCTTCCCCGATTATCATCAAGCTCATCCGGGAGAATCGGATGCATAAGATCCCTGTTGCTATGCAGGGCGGTATGGTAGAAGGGATGCAGACCTTCAATCAAGCCTTAGTTAAACTGGTCCAGGAGAAAATGATTACTGAAGAGGAGGCCCTGGCCAGTTCCAGCAACCCGGAGGCCCTGCGCATGAATCTTCAAGGCATCCATCTGGATGAGGATCGCACTATCCTGGGAGAGTAGAGCAAAAAAAGGTTGACCGGGCTGGCAATCTATGGTATTAATTAAAAAAGGGAGAATAGGTTATGAGGAATAAGAGTCTGGAGGGGAAGATAGAACTCCTTAAGGAATTTATTGAAGAGTGGATAGGATTTAGAGATTTTCTCCGGGAGGCCTTGAAGGATGAGACCATTTCGGCCGAAGAGGAGAAAGAATTTTTAGAAATTAAGAGCCTGATTGCCCGGAAATATCAAGGCCTGACCCGGATCCTGGAAAAGGACTTTGTTCCTGATGAAAGGCTGATGGACATTATCTCCCACGCTGTCTCGCTGGAGGGCCTAACGGAAACTTCCGGCATGCAGTTTCGGAAGATTGAAAACGATTGGCATCTTTCCTATATCCACCTGAATAAACTTTTGGGAAACCTGGAAAGCGAAAAGGATCGGCTGGCCGGAGTTAGTGGAGTAAAGGTAGCCTTTAGCGACTTCGCCAGAGGGGTCAGGGGGCTTTGCCGGGGAGTAGTTAAAGCTGTTCTTATCCTTATCCTTCTCGTTAGTATGGGATTGGTAGGGAGCTTTTTTCTGGCTGGAGAGGAGAAGAGGGAAGAAGGCCTGGTTAATTACTTAGTAACGACGGTCAAGGGCCTAATTTTTAGGGGAGAAGAAAGTGAAAATGATTATCCTGATTGAAGAGCAAAAGATGCAGATAAACGTAGATTATCAGAATTTTAAATGTAGGAAGTAAATAAATAAATTTATCTTATTGATCTCAAGAAAGCCCAATAAATTGGGCAACTACAAAGATGAAATCATTGCTAAGAGAACGTCATTATCCGGCTTGACCGGATAATCCAGAACCTGGATTCCCCGATTAAATCGGGGAATGACAGAAAAAGGCGTTTATACTTTCCTGGACTTCAAGAAAATCTGCGTCCTATTAATTTATCTTGTTTACCTTGGTGTCTTGGTGCCTTAGTGGTTGAGTAGTTACAAGAAAAGAGAAACCTTTTACAGTAAGTTAAAAGGCTGTTTTTAATCTGTGTAATCTTTTCAAAATCTGTGTAATCAGATATAGTAAATGTTATATCGGAAGGGAGGGATTAGCAAATGACCAGGAGAGATTTGGTAGCTAAGATTGCGGAAAGGACAGGATGTCACCAGGATGACGCTAAAGTAATTATTGAAGAGGTGTTGGAAGGGATAGCTCAGAGCTTAGTCCGAGGGGAGAGGGTGGAACTGAGGGGTTTTGGCGTCTTTAAAGTGAAAGAGCGTCAATCCCGTCAGGGACGAAATCCCAAAACGGGGGAGGCGGTTTCTGTTCCGGCTCGGAAGGTTGTCCATTTTAAAGCGGGGAAAGAGTTGAAGGAACTGGTGAGATAAGAAAACTCTAACCACAGAGACACAGAGAAATACTTAAAAAACTTTATAACCACAGATTACCCAGATTATCACCAGATTAGAGAATTTAAAAATAAAAGAATAATTAGATATTAAATTTTTTCTGGGTAAATCTGGTGAAATCTTGTGGTCTATACTTTAAAAAGTAGGCCTTAAGAGGTTTTTTACTCTATCGCTTTCCCGAGCGAGAGTAGAGGGGTGTCCTAAGTCTGTGGTCTGATGCCTGAAGGAGGAAGGGGACGATGGGAAAATTAGGAAAGAAGATTGTGGGGGCAATCTTACTCTTATTGCTAATCTTGGTTATGGGCTGTTCTCTGAAGATTGAGATCGATCCCAGCCGGTTGGAGGGGACAGAGTCCCCAGAGTCTCAAGAGGTGAAGTAGGAAAAGAGCCGCGATTTTGTTGTTTCGTGGTAAAAAGGGGGTGGAATTAGAAAGATGGCTGAAAGAGGTAAGGTGAAGTGGTTCAGTAACTCCAAAGGTTATGGATTTATTGAACGAGAGAACGGCGAGGATGTATTTGTTCATTACTCCGCGCTGCAAGGAGAAGGCTTCAAATCTCTGGATGAAGGGCAGGAAGTAGAATTTGAGGTTACCCAGGGTAATAAGGGCCCCCAAGCTACCAATGTAGTTAAGGTATAAGGTTCTTTTGTCCTTGAAACAAAGAGTTTTACCGGAAGATTTAGCCGGGGCCCCGAGGGAATAGATTTCGTTCGGGGCCTTTTTTTTGAAGTATAGTAAAGTATAAAACACTCTTCTGTACTTGAGGACACAGATTAACAGGCAGAGGACACAGATTACTTCAAAGGAAAATCCGGGTAATCAGGTTTTTGGAATCTGTGTAATCAGCCGAACGAAGTGAGGCTTTTTTGTTGACTGAAGGGCTGAATCAGCTATAATAAGCGGGTGGGAAAACGTTATGATAATCTGTAGCCAGTGTGGGCTGGAGAATCGGGAGAAGGCTGAGAGCTGCCGGCATTGCGGGAGAGGGTTCTCCGAGAAAGAGCATCTTGAGGTGGATAAGGTACTGGAGATGCTCAGCCCCGAGGCCAGAGAGCGCTATGAGATAAAGGAACTGCTGGGCCGGGGGGGGATGGCCGCCGTCTATAAGGCTTATGACCGGAGGCTGAAACGCTATGTGGCTCTCAAGATTCTCTCCGAGGAATTAGTAGCCAGCCGCTTTGAACGAGAAGCTATTCTCGCCGCCAGGCTTGAGCATCCTAATATAATTATTATTCATGACACCGGGAAAGAAAGAGGCAAACAATATATCTCCATGAGCTATGTTGAGGGAGATGCCCTGGAGGAAATCATTAGCCGGAGTAAATGTCCCCTGCCACTAGAAAGAGCGGTGGAGATAATTAAGGAGGTCGGCGCCGCCCTTTCCTTTGCCCATGGGGAGGGCGTCATTCATCGTGATATAAAGCCCTCTAACATAATGATTGACCGGAGAGGAAGGGTCATCGTCACTGATTTTGGCATTGCCCGAACTACTATGGATTTTGATATGACAAAGATTACAGCCCCGGGGACAGTAATCGGCACCCCTCATTATATGTCTCCGGAACAGATAGAGGGAAGGGAGGTAGATAAGCGGACCGATATCTATGCTGCCGGGGTGATCCTCTATGAGATGCTTACCGGAAAGCTGCCCTTTGAGGCTGATACGGCTGTCGCTCTAGGCGTCAAGAAAATGATGGAGAAGCCAAGGCCTCCCCGGGAACTCAATTCTGCTATTCCGGAAGAGCAGGAGCGAATAGTTCTCAAAGCCACCGAAAAGGAGCTGGAAGAGCGCTATCAGGATATGGAGACCCTTCTTAAGGAATTAGAGGAATATAAGGAGATGGGGAAAGAAAGGAAGAAGGAAGAGGGGGGGGAGAGGAGAAAGGCCGGGGAACCGAGGAAGGAAGAAGAAAGAAAAGAGAGAGAAATACTGAGGCTTCTTGAGGAAGATGAGAGGAAGTGGGAAGAAGCCGAGAAGAAGAAAAGGACCGAAGAGCGGTTGCTTGAGGGAGGGCGGAAAGCGGAAGAGGAAAGAAAGAAGGAGGAAATAGAAGGAGGGGGAGGGGGAGGGATAAAGTTTCTAATTCAGGAGAGACGGGAAAAAAGGGAGAGGGAAAAGAGGCACCGAATTCGTTCCCGGAGACGGCGCCGTCTCTGGAAGGGATTCCTTTTTATCATTCTTCTTCTCGCCCTCGCCTATCTTCTATCTAAGGTTATTCGCCGGGAACCGGGGGAGGAACCGGTCGCTCTGCCGCCGGGGGAGGTCACCGACTTCCTGCCGCCAGGGGAGTAAAAGAAGGGCCTTATTTGAAAGCCGGGGGGAACAGTTAAGATGCCAAGATTAATAATTTTAGAAAAGGAGGGAGGAATAGATAAGGAGATAGTCTTGAAGGAGGCAACCTGCTCTATCGGAAGGGGGCCCGATAATGATCTGGCAGTCTCCGATAGAAGAGTCTCCAAATATCATCTAAGGATAGAGTTTTCGGATGGCAAATATCATCTCTGCGACCTCAACTCCACTAACGGAACCTTCCTGAACGGAGTCAGGGTAGATAGAGAGGAGCTTAAAGAAGAGGATGAGATCCGCATTGGCGCTACCACTATATTTTTTGAGAGAGTGTTTGCTCCTCGTCTTTTACCAGGGGCGCCTCACCGGGAGGAAATGCCCTCTCTTCCGATGGCTATAGATGCCCGAAATCCCCTTTTGACCTCCCCGGGACTGGTTCCGGCTGAGGGCGAGGAACTCCAGCGGTTACATCGGAACTTAACTATCCTTTATGAGGCGAGCACTATCCTCAATTCTCTCCTTAAACCGGAGGAGGCCCTGGAGAGGATCCTGGACCTGGTCTTCACTATCCTCAAGGCCGATCGGGCGGCGATTATGATTAAAGACGAAAAGAAGGGCAAATTAGTGCCCCGCGGCGTGAAGAGGAGGGATGAAAAGGATAGGGCCGAGCTTAAATTGAGCGCCGGTATTACCAACCAGGTTCTGGATGAGAATAAGGCCCTGCTCCTCTCTGACGCCCGGACTGATTCTCGCTTTGGAGGCCGAGAAAGTATCGTTAGCCTGGGTATCCGCTCGGCTATGTGTGCTCCCTTAAGATGGAAGGAAGAGATCCTGGGGGTTATCTATGTGGATACCCTTCAGGTGCAGGGGGGCTTTACCATCGATGAGCTTCACCTCCTGGTAGCCATTGGCAACGAGGCTGCTATGGCCATCAAGAATGCCGATCTTTACGAGAAGAATCTGAGAGCGGAGAGGTTAGCCGGGATCGGTCAGGCCGTAGCCGAGATGGCCCACTATGTGAAAAATATCCTCCAGGGGATAGAGGGAGGAGCAACCCTGGTAGATCTGGGACTGGAGCAGAAAAAAGAGGTCCTTTTGAAGAAGGGCTGGAGTATAGTTAAGAAATCATCGGCCCGGGTGAGAAAGTTAGTTATGGATATGCTCACCCTTTCTAAAGAAAGAAAACCCGAACTTAAGGTTTCTAATCTCAACCAGATCGTCCGTGAGGTAAAAGAGGCGCTGAGTGAGACCGCCGAAGAGAGGAAGGTCAACCTAATCGCCGAGATCGATGAGGGGATGGGAAACTTTCTTCTTGATGAAGAGGGAATTCATCGCATCCTTCTCAATCTTGTCAACAATGCGCTGGAGGCGATAGAGGGAGAAGGAAAGATAACCTTAAGCACCAAATATGATGAGGCCAATCAGCAGTTACAACTCAGAGTAGCGGATACGGGAAAGGGCATCCCGCCGGAGATCCGGGAGAGTATGTTTGCCCCTTTCCATTCTACCAAGGGTTCCCGGGGCACCGGCCTGGGATTGGCGGTAACCAAAAAAATAATAAAAGAGTGTGAAGGCGAGATAAGGGTGGAGTCTAAGCCGGGTGAGGGGGCAACCTTCTCCATCCTCCTGCCGGCGAAGACCCCCGGAAAAAAGGAGGGCTAAGCGGATGAAAAAGGTAATCTTGCTGGTAGAGGATACCAGCGAAATAAGGGAGGCAGTAAAACTCTTTCTGGAGGAAGCCCTGGGCTATGAGGTAATAACCGCGGTGGGCGGGGCCCTGGCCTTACAGATGTTAAGGAAGAAAAAGCCCCATCTGGATGCCGCAGTCCTGGACATTATGATGATGGGACACGGCGGCACCGTGGGGGATTTCCTGAAGAAAGAGTATAAAGAGATTCCCGTAATCGTAATTGCTCAATAACCTGTGGAAAGTTATGCAATAGATATCCGGAGCCATA
>CAZUTJ010000010.1:1271-12448 GCA_964622875.1 uncultured bacterium | reverse complement strand
TCTGTATTCTGTATTCTGTATTCTGTATTCTGTCTTAAAGCATCATAAAGGACATCATACGACCGGTGGGAGAACCGTTACGTCGCCGGGAGAAGAAGACATCATTATGACAACTGGTGCATATACGGCTATTAATAATATTATCATCTTTAACCCCGACCCTCATCAATTGAAGACGCGTAGCTTTCCAGAGGTCTAAGATCCACTTTTCCCCGGCCGACTGAGAAGAGATAAATGCTGACCGGTCTGGAAACCGCTTCCGAAAATCGCCCACCACCTCCTCTCCCACCTGATAACAACAGGGTCCGATAGATGGTCCCAGAGCTGCTATCAACTCCTCCGGCCGGCTTCCATATTCTTCCTCCATCCTGATCACCACTCTCTCAGTCATCCGGCACAATGTTCCTTTCCATCCGGCATGAACCAAACCGATAGCTTTCCTGACCGGATCCAGGATAAAGATAGGAACGCAGTCAGCCGTAAGAATAGTTAAGGGAACCCCAGGGACATTGCTAATGAAACCGTCAGCCTGGCGAATAGCTCCTTCTGAGCCCAGGGTTCCCCTCCCCCTTTCCTCTTCACCGGCTTTGACTACCCTGGCCCCATGAACCTGCTCTCCCGCCGTCAGCAAGAGAAAGTTTATTCCCAGAGCCTGGCACACCTCTTTCCTGTCTCTGAGAACATCCTCTCTTTTTCTTCTTCCAAATCCGAGGTCAAAGGGGCGCGAGGTAAAAGCATGGAGAGAAAGACCGGCTTCCTCCAGACGGGGAAAGACAAGATATCTTATTCCCTGCTGTTCCTTCCAGGCCATTCTTCCGGTATCCGCTTTGTTTTCCAATACCGCAACCATATTACCCTCCTAATGAGTCCACACCTCACGCAAAGGCGCAAAGGCGCAAAGTTATTCTTTTAATATACCGTTACGTATAAGCTCCGATCCAAAATTTATCAAAAGTTCCCATCTTTGTCTTTATGTCTTTGCGCCTTTGCGTGAGATATTTAAGGACGGTCTTGACTGAACATTTACCTACGAGAACAGGAAGAATTTTTGCCTATTTTACGAAGCGGGATACATCCTTTGACTAACTTTTCTACTAAGATTAATAAGTGCACTTTCTCAATCCAGGTGAGCCCAGGGCAATATTTCCCCCTTTGCTCTTTCCCGTCGTAGATAGAAAGATTCCTTCAGGCCTTCCTCCCTTAAAGCCCGTCTCCAATCTCCTTCCCCTCGGTAAGTTGAGAGGAGGACATTTCCTAACCGCCGGTCTCCCCGGGAGAGGATCCCCTGCCAGAGACTCCACTTAATGCTTTCGTGAATCAAGTTGACATTTCCCAAACCCCGGAGTCCCTTTTTTAGAATTTTTAGACGCCGGGAAAGCGTCTTCTCTTCCTCCATCCTTACCCTCTGGAAAGAAGTAGAGGCCTTGGGAACAAAAGGATTAACGCTGACAGTAATTCTACCTGACTTTTTCGCCTTAGTCAATCTCTCTCTTACCTTAGCCACCAAATCGGTAATGGCGGCCATATCCTCATCTTCTTCCCCCGGCAGACCAATCATAAAATAGAGCCTAAGGTTAGGAACGGTAAAGTTAGCTACCAATTCCACCGACCTTAGAATATCCTCATTGCTGATGTCTTTATTAAAAGTTTTCCTTAAGGTCTCCGACCCCGTTTCCGGAGCCAGGGTAATCGTCCGTTGTTCACTCCTCTCCAGGGCCTGAATTAAAGTCTTGCTTAAAGTCCCCGGTCGAAGAGAAGCCAGAGAGATTTTACTCTTCATTTTTAACACCTGAGAACAAATCTCTTCTATCTGGGGATGGCGGGAAGCAAGAGCTGAGATAAGTCCTATTCTCTCCCGATGTTTCTGTCCTTCTTCCACTTTTTCCAGTATCTTTTCCAGGCTTCTCACTCGCCAGGGGCGATAAACAGAACCGGCCAAACAAAAATAACAATTTTCCGGACATCCCCGGCTGATCTCAATCAAATACATACCCCCAAATTCTGTATTTTTAGTCAGGATGTGGGAAACAGTTTGATAGCTGTCAATATCCCTTACCCACCTTCTCCTGACTTTTCCGGGAACTCCCCTGGCCTCAACCGCCTTCACCGTCCCATCTTCATTATAGGATACTTGATAAAATCCGGGAACATAAACTCCCTCAACTTCAGCTAACCTTCTTAAAGCCTCCTTTCTGTTAATCAGGAACTGTTGACCGGGGACGGCCTTATAAGCATCAATAACTTCATGAATAACCTCCTCCCCCTCTCCCATGACGAAAAGATCAATGAATTCCGAGAGAGGTTCCGGATTAGCCGAAACGGCTATCCCCCCGGCTATAATTAGAGGATGACCGACACTCCTTTCCTCTCCTTTCAAGGGAAGGGCAGTTAGATCTAATATCTTCAAGACATTCAGATAATCCAATTCAAAGGATATAGAGAAAGCGATGATATCGAAATTGCTTACCGGTGAGCCCCTCTCCAGCGATAGGGGAGGAGAAGAGTCAAGGAACAACCGCTGACAGTAAGTATCCGAACGTCGGTTCAACTGATCATAGATAGCTTGAAATCCTAAGTTAGACATCCCCACAAAGTAGCTATTAGGATAGATCAGGAGCACCGAAACCTCCGCTCCTTTCTTATAACAAGTCCCTATCTCCCCCGCCAATAATTGCTTCCTACTATTCATCTAAATTAGGCCGCCTGCGGCGGCTGACTTTTTCTCTAAGTTTGCACATGATATCCAACCCATGAGTTTAATTTATTAGTAAGTATTTAAAGTACGTCATGGCGAGAAGCGGTAGCAACCTGGCAATCTCATTCTTATTTTTGTCATGCCGAACTTATTTCGTTTGTCATGCTGAACTTGTTTCAGCATCTATTTAAGATTCCGAATGAGATTCCGAAACAAGTTCGGAATGACCTGGGGTTTTCGGAATGACCTGGGGTTTTCGGAATTCTTGCATTTATTAAGCCTCTACAACTTTGAAATTCCCGCACTTCAAGACAATTGCTCCTTCCAACTGACAGGTTGACAGTTTGACAGGTTGACCATATCCTGTCTAACCGTATCCTGCATCCTGCCTAACTGTCTACCTGTATCCTTCACCTCCCCCATCTGATAAAGGTAGGTATATCCAGCTCGCTATTCAAGCCTGTTTCCTTGACAAATACTTCCGAAATAGCGACCTCTTTTTTTCTTTTTCTCCCGAAGAGACCCCTCTTGTCCGAGGTTACCACCTCTACATCCGGAAGTTGAGGTAGATTATCCAATCTCAGATTAAGTTGCTCCTCCTCCCCTCCATTCTTCAGCCCGGTAGCCAGGACAGTCACTTTCATTTCTCCTTTCAGGGATTCATCGAAAACCGCCCCGAAAATAATATTGGCATTTCCATCTGCCATATCATAGATAGTGGTGGTAGCTTCCTCCACTTCCCGCAAGCTCAAGTCCGGGCCACCCGTAACATTAACTAATACTCCCCGGGCTCCGCTTATATCCGCCTTCTCCAGCAAGGGACAGGCAATCGCTCCTTCGGCTGCTCCCTTGGCCCGATCCACTCCCTGGCCAAAACCAACTCCCAGGAGAGCTCCCCCGGCTTCGGCAATGACCGTTTTCACATCGGCCAGGTCTAAATTTATCAACCCCGGGACCGTAATCAGGTCAGAGATAGCCTTTATTCCCTGAAGAAGGATATCATCGGCCATCTTGAAGGCATCAAGGAAAGAGGTCTCCTTTCCCGCTAAGGCGAAGAGTTTCTGGTTGGGAATACAGAGCAGGGCATTTACCTTGTCATCCAACTCTTTTAGGCCGAATTCTGCCTGGAGACTTCTTTTTCTTCCCTCAAAAAGAAAAGGCTTGGTGACTACAGCTACCGTCAAAGCTCCCACTTCCCGGGCTACCTCAGCAATCACCGGGCTGGCTCCAGTCCCGGTTCCTCCTCCCAATCCGGCGGTGATGAAAACAAGATCCGCTCCTTTCAAGGCCTCAGCAATTTTCTCCCTGTCCTCAAAAGCAGCCTTTCGCCCAATCTCCGGATTAGCTCCCGAACCCAGCCCCTTTGTTAGCCTGGCCCCGATTTGAATCTTCTGGGGCGAAGAGGACATCTTCAAAGCCTGAGCATCGGTATTAACGGCAATAAAATCTATATCGCAAGGACTGGCCTCAGCCATACGGTCAACAGCGTTGCTCCCCCCCCCACCTACTCCGATAACTCTTATATCAGCTTCATAATCAAATTCATCCTCAAATTCTAACATTTTCTCCCCCTCCCTTTTTTTAAAAAAAAGTAAAAGTAGCTACTCAGCCACCAAGGCGCCAAGGCCCCAAGGTAAACAAGGAAATTTAGTAACTACTTAAGCTAAAGACCGCAGGCAGAAGGCAAAGGGCTGAAATAGACTAATAACCTTCAGCCTATCTACCTAAAGTAGTTACAAAAAAGCATAAAAAGAATTATTCTGTAATCTTAGTGTCTTGGTGTCTTAGTGGCTAAGTAATTGTATCTTCATTTAAAAAAATTCCCCGAACCATTCTTTCATTCTTAAAGCTACCTGACTGAACAGGTTCCTTCCCTTAAAACGGGTCATTCTTTTTCCCTGCCGACAACTCAAACCGTAATGAATCAATCCCACACCGGTAGCATAAATAGGACTGTCTCCTATCTTTTCCAAACCTTTGATTTTCCCGTCAGGCCGGCCCATTCTTACCGGCAGCCTGAATATCTGTTCCGCCATCTGGGAAAGACCGCTAAGGAGAGAGGCTCCTCCGGTTAAAACTACCCCGGCAGAAATCAACTGAGAGAGCCCGGTTCTTTTCACTTCTGTGTTAACGAGGGTAAGGAGTTCTTCAATCCTGGGTTCAATGATTTTTGAGAGCTGGAGGCGAGAGATTCTGCCTTCCCGCCTTCCCTCCACCCCCGGATAGTCAACAGACTCTTCCCGTCTGATTAAGGAAGGAAGAGCGCAGCCATAGGCTTTCTTCACCTCTTCTGCTTGAAGAGAAGAGGTGCGCAACCCAATAGCAATGTCGTTAGTCACATGGTTTCCTCCCAGAGCCAATACCTCACTGTGACGAATGCTGCCCTCAACGAAGATAACAATATCGGTGGTTCCTCCTCCCATATCAATGAGGATCACCCCGGAATGTTTTTCCTCAGTCGTTAAAACAGCTTCTCCGGAAGCCAGGGGGCCCAGAACCATATCCTCTACTTCAAAGCCGGCTCGGTTGATGGACTTAACTATATTCTGAGCTGAGGTAACCGCACCGGTGACAATATGCACCTCGGCCTCCAGGCGAGTGGCTGACATTCCCAGAGGATTTTTCACTCCCTCCTGGTCGTCAACAATAAACTCCTGAGGAATGACATGAATGACCTCCCGATCCAGAGGGATAGCTACCGCCTTGGCAGCATCAATTACTCTCTCCACATCCTTTCTAATAATCTCCCGAGAGCCACGAGAAATGACTATCACTCCCCGACTATTCAGACCCTTGATATGCCCTCCGGCTATTCCGGTGAAAACCTGGGATACTTCAAGACCGGCGGAACTCTCCGCTTTTTCAATCGCTCTCTCTATGGAATCAATAGTGCTTTCTAAATTAACTACCACTCCTTTCCTTAAACCCTTGGAGGGAGTAACTCCCACCCCCATTATCTCCACTTCACCCGCTTCACCCTGACAGCCAACCATGGCACAAATTTTAGTAGTGCCAATATCCAACCCAACCACAAATTCCCGTTTCTTCATTTCTTATCCTCGGCAAACTTTTTTAACCACAGAGAACACAGAGTAATACATAAAAACTTTTTTTGGACGCAGATTTTCGCAGATACATACGGATTTATTTTTGAAAAGCAAAACATAAAGCATAAACCACAAGATTTCACCAGATTTGCACAGATAAAAATTAAGACTTAATCTTTTTGTTTTCTTTTAATTCTTAAAATTCAATCTGGTGGTAATCTGTGTCCTCTGTGGTTAAAGTTTTTTAATTTTTAATCCTTTAAATCTGCGTTCATCTGCGTCCCATATTTTCTCTTTCTTACTCTGCAACTGATTTCTCTCGGAGTTTAACCACGGGGTTATTAAATCGCAAATCTACATACTTTGCCTGCTCCTGCCTCCTCTGGAGATCGTTCAAGATAGCCTTCAATTCCTTTGCTTGTCTTTCTCTCTCCGGCTCTTTTCCTAAAAATACCCTTACCCCGCTAGAGATTTTATTTCTAACGGGGCTTATCTCCCCTATCTTGACAATAGGACTCGACTCTTCCAGATCTATCCCGGAAATGGATAAACCGGATGCGGAAAAAGCCTCTAAGATATCCAGGGCCATGACTAATTTTATCCCCTCCAGTCTCTCTCCCACTTTTATTCCTCCCCTACCGAGACCGGTCATTAGAGGGAGAGGCCGGGGAAAGGAATCCGCGGGCAAAATGAATCCCTCCCGGTCTAATGGATATACTTGGCCCTCATTCTGAATAAGAGCTACAGCTTCTCTCTCTTTAACCTTCACTTCCACTCGCCGGGGAAATCGTCGAAAGATACTAATCTCTTTCACCTGAGGATGATTCTGTAAACGTTCCTTGACCTCCTCGATATCAACCTGGAATATATTTCTCCCCAACTCAATCTTAGCTAATCCCTCTAAAGTTTTCCTTTCCAGAGAATTAAGCCCTTCAAAACTCACCTCGTTTATACGAAAATAAGGGGAGGTAAGCAAAAAATCCTCTGCTTTTTTTCCAGCCATCGCTATCCCAGCTACCATCAGGAAGGCCAGGGATAATTTTCCCACTCCCCGAAGAATCCTCTTCGCTTTTTCCTTCTTTCTCCTTTTAACCCCCTCTCTCTGCTTAATACGAGTATTTTTTTTAATCCTACTCTTAGACACAAGAAAGCCTCATAATCACAGAGGACACAGAGAAAATACTTAAAAACTTTTTGGGACGCAGATTTTCGCAGATAAATACGGATATAATTATTTTTGAAAAGCATAAACCTTAAAGCATAAACCACAAGATTTCACCGGATTTGCACAGATAAGAATTAAAACTTAATCTTTTTGTTTTCTTTAATTCTTAAAATTTAATCTGGTGATAATCTGTGTCCTCTGTGGTTAAAGTTTTTTTAATTTTTTAATCCTAAAAATCTGGGTTCATCTGCATCTCATATTTTCTCTTTCTTGTTTTGTACCTCTGCCCTCTACTCTCTGCTCTCTGCCTTTATCTCTCAAAGCAATTTCAATTAATTTATAACATAACTGCGGAAAGCTTATCCCCGCTGCCTGGGCTGCTTTCGGCAAGAGGCTTGAGAGAGTCATTCCGGGAATAGTATTTACTTCCAGAATATAAAGTTTTCCGGAGCTATTCACTTTCATATCTACCCGGGACATACCGCGACAGCCCAGCACCCGGTGAGCTTTAAGAGCCTGAGTCTGAGTCTCCTGATAAACATCCGGGGGCAGAGGAGCCGGCACCTTAAAATCAGTTAAACCCTCCGTATATTTAGCCTGGAAGTCGAAAAATTCTTTCCGGGGAAGGATCTCGATAACCGGTAGAGGGCAACCATTTAAAATACCCACGGTGATTTCCCGGCCATCTAGATACTCTTCCACAAATATTTTCCTATCATACTGAAAAGCCTTATCCAGGGCAGCTAAATATTCCTCTTCTTTTCTGACAATGGATACCCCGATGGTGGAGCCTTCCCGGGCCGGCTTGACAACCAGGGGGCTTTTCACATCTGAATAGAAAGAAAGCTGAGAATCCATCTTCTCTTGCTTGTCTCCCTTCTCTAAAACATAAAAAGCAGGAGTGGCTAGACCTTCCTTGAGGAAAACTTTCTTAGAGTTCACCTTATCAAAAGCCAGCCGACTGGCTTCTATTCCCGAGCCGGTATAGACAATACCCAGACGTTCTAATATCTCCTGAACGGTGCCATCTTCACCGAACCTTCCGTGCAGGGCAATAAAAGCTACCTCTACCTTTTCTTTTTTTAGCCTTTCCTTTACTCCTTCATCCACCTCAATAGGTACGACCTTTAAACCAGTCTCCCGGAGAGCTTCCTCCACCGCCTTCCCCGACTTCAGGGAAATATCCTTCTCGCTAGACGGGCCTCCCATCAAGACAGCTATTCTCATAGTCCGAATTAATCCATCTGAGGCAAGCCTGGTCTCATCATTCATTATCCAATAATCTCATAACTACTTAAATTAACAGGACGCAGATTTTCGCAGATACATACAGATAATGATTATTTTGTAACCGTTCACGGAGCGTTGAAATTAGAAAATAGAAATTCGAAATTTGGGCTTTGTACTGTTCTCCTCAATTCTCAATTTCTATCCTAATCTTCCCCTAATTTCCAATTTCCAATTTCAAGCCGTGAACGGCTAACATTTTTTTAATCCTAAAAATCTGCGTTTATCTGCGTCCAAAAAAGAAAATTCTTATACCATGCAGCTACACAATCTCCATCTCCAATTCCAACTCCAGGCCTCTTCTCTCCCGGATAACCTTCCGGATCTTCTTCACCAGGCTGAGGACATCCTTAGCTTGGGCTCCTCCTCGGTTGACAATGAAGTTAGCGTGTCGGGAAGAAACCTGGGCCTCACCTACGCGGGTTCCCTTCAGATGAGCCTCTTCTATTAACTCCCCGGCCGAAATCCCTCCGGGGGGATTTTTAAAGATAGAGCCGGCACTGGGCTCCGACAAAGGCTGAGTCATCTTTCTTCGCTCCCTAAACTTGTTCATCAAATTCTCAATCTCTCCCTTATCCCCTCTTTTAAGCCCTAACTCTGTCTTCAAGATTATTTCATCGGGAGATAAATTGCTTCCCCGATAGCGGAAACCTATTTTCTCCTTTTTCAGAGTTAAAACCTTTCCCTGGCCATTCAAAATTTCAATTCTACCCACTACTTCTGCCAGGAAACTCCCCTCGGCCCCGGCATTCATAGTTATGGCTCCTCCCACCGTTCCCGGAATACCAACAGCAAATTCCAACCCTCTCAAGCCTCGCTGGGCTAATTTTAAAACCAACCGGGAAAGAAAGGTCCCCGCTCCAACTATAACTTTTTCCCCCTGAAACTCAAGTCTCTGAAAATGGTCTCCCCTTAAGTTGATAATTATCCCGGGAAATCCTTCATCCCGAGCCAGGATATTCGTCCCCCGGCCTAACACTTTCCAGGGGAGACAATTATCTGAAGCAAATCTCAAAACCCTCTTTAAATCCTCTAAATCCTCAACTTCCACCCAACAATTGGCCGGACCGCCAATACGAAAAGAAGTATGCCGACTCAGAGGCTCATCAAAAAGCACCTGCCCTTTCACCAAATCTCTAATTTTCTGTAATTTAGACACTGATTTCCACGGATAAAAATAAAAAGTTTAAATTAAAAACAAAAAACTTTAACCACAGATTGCACGGATTATCACCAGATTTTTCTTATAATTTCTAATTCTTTATTATTCTCTTGTGTAAATCTTGTGTAATCTCGTGGTTTCATCTCTTTTAATTGCTTTCATCCGTTTTCAGCTTTTAATCTCTCTATTATTTCCTCAGCCACCGTTCCAATATCCCCCGCCCCCATGGTAATGACCATATCTCCGGGTCGGAGAATAGGCATTAAATAATCGGCAATTCGAGACTTATCCGGGATAAATAGAACTTCTTTCTGCCCCCTTCTCCGAACAGCTTCAAAGAGAGCCTGACCGCTTACTCCCGCTAAAGGTTTCTCCCCGGCGGCATAAATTTCCGTAAGCACCAAAACATCAGTTTCCTGGAAAGCAGAGGCAAGCTCCTCTTTCAGAAACCTGACCCGGCTATAACGATGAGGCTGAAATATAGTAATAATCCGCTCTCTTTTCTTAGACCTAGCCCCCTCGAGGGTAGCCCTAATTTCAGTAGGATGATGAGCGTAGTCATCTACTATGACAATATCTTGAAGGTGGCCTTTTATTTCAAATCTTTTTTCTACCCCGGGGAATTTTTCCAGACAAGAGCACATCCCGGAGAAATCCACTCCCACTTTCAGTCCTACCCCCAGAGCAGCCAGCGAATTACAGACATTGTGCTTACCCGGCAGCGGAAGTCTCACCTCCCCCAAACGACATCCATAGTAAAAAACCTCATACCTTGATCCTGACTTTTCCAGGCAGAGATGCTCAGCTCTGAGATCAGCTTTCTCTTCTAACCCGTAGGTTAATGTTTCTATTTCTAACTTACTTCGATCCCACCCCTTCCTGACATTCGGACAATCAGAACCGAAGATAAGGATTCCCTTCGGGGAAATATTCTTCACAAACTTCTCAAAAGCATTAATTATCGCTTCTAGATTAGAGTAATAGTCCAGATGATCAGCTTCAATATTGGTAACTACAGCCAATTCGGGAGATAATTTCAAGAAGGAGCCGTCACTTTCATCAGCTTCAGCTACCAAATATTCTCCCTGCCCTGATTTGGCGCCTCCTCCCATGTCGTTTACTTCCCCGCCAATAATTATGGTTGGATCAAAAGCCGCTTCCTCCAAAATCAAAGCTACCATGGAGGTAGTGGTTGTTTTTCCATGAGTGCCGGCAATGGCAATTCCTTTCTTCTCCTTCATCAGCTCCGCCAACATCTCTCCCCGGGAAAGAAGAGAAATACTTCGCTTTCGAGCCGCTTTAAGCTCCGGATTACCCGCCGGAATGGCTGAGGAAAATACTACCAGGTCAGCCTCTCCTAAATTCTCCTCTCTATGGCCGGGGTAGATTACCACTCCCCGGGACTTGAGCCGCTCAGTAATCCGACTTTCTCTAATATCCGAACCACTCACTCCCAGACCTCGCTCCCGGAGAACCTCAGCCAGACCACTCATCCCCGCTCCCCCAATGCCAATGAAATGAACTTTTTTTATCCCCGTTAGCATACAAATCCTCTGGTGTAATTATTCAAATATGGCCACAAAGACACTAAGACACTAAGATTATTCATTAATTCTCAAAGGCTTAAAACTTACCACAGAAGGACGGAAGGACGGAAGGACGGAATAAATATCAATAGATAAGTTTTTTAATTCTAAAGGCATTTTTCCGTGTCTCCTAACTTCCGTGTTTCCGTGGTTATATTTTTTTGTTTTGTTTTTGACATTGCCAGGATTCATCTCGTCAACAGCTTTAAGTTTACAAACGACAAGCTCCTTGTTT
>CAZUTJ010000010.1:0-1171 GCA_964622875.1 uncultured bacterium | reverse complement strand
TTGTTTACCTTTGTGTCTTGGTGCCTTAGTGGCTGAGAGTAGTTACGGCTCTTCAATCAAAACTCTCCCTGAGAATCTGCTCCAGCGTGCAAAACGCTACACAAATAGAGGTATCCGCCGCTCCGTAGTAAATTTTCATTTCACCCTGAGGATCAATTACCGCACCGCAGGCAAAACACACATTGGGAACATCACCGATGCGCTCATAATTTTCCCGTGGCGACAGGATAGGTGAGGAACCGCGTTTGATAACTCTTGCCGGGGTATCAAGGTCAAGCAAAACCGTTCCGATACGGTAAATCGCCCCGGCCGCGGTCAATTTAATCCCATGATAAATTTCCAGCCAACCTTCATCAGTCTCTATGGGAGGCACAGAAGCGCCGATACGAAAGTCATCCCAATAACCGCTCCGGGGGGTCATCACCACTTCCGCATCGCCCCAGTGGAGTAGGTCAAGCGAATACGATATCCAGATACTGCCCCGACCGGCGCCTATAGGTCGGTCAAGTCGGGCATACCGACCTTTAATCTTCCGGGGAAAAAGGACCCCGTCTTTATTCCCCGGCTCGGAAATAAGCCCCAGGCGCCGGTAATTGACATAATCCTCAGTTTTAGCCAGAGCAATCCGCGGACCACGCTTACCTACCGCCGTATAAACTATATAGCAAGCGTTTTCTATGAATGTGGCCCGGGGGTCTTCTATCCCCCTGGATTCATACTTAGCAAAAGGCCCACTCCTATCCGGCATCATCACCGGCTTCTTATCAACCCGAAAACGCAGTCCATCCCGGCTTCGGGCCAGGGCAAACATGGAATATCCCTGCTGCCCCTCAACCCTCAACAGAAGCTTCACCCCTTCCCCGGCAACTAGAGGCGTGCCGTTAAACACGGTGTTGGCCCGGAAAGGAACATCTTCCATGGTGATAGCCGGATTGCCCTCCCAGCGATGCAGCAAATCTCTATCTAAAGACTGTTGTGGCGCCACCTAAAATTCCTCCTTGCTCCGAGAGCAGGTTTCCACAATCTCTTCAACCGTGGTGCTTCCCAGGCAGAGACAACTGTCGGCCCCGCTGTAAATGATATCCATCTCCCGGTTATTCTTGATCAATACCCCCGTAGAAAAGACGATATTACTCAAGTCGCCAACCCGCTCGTAGTTCTCGCGCGGTGA
>CAZUTJ010000009.1:0-12570 GCA_964622875.1 uncultured bacterium | reverse complement strand
CGCCGCGTTCCATGGAGCAAGCTATCCAGCTTTTCTTTCACAGAGATAGCGGTCGGTGGTATGAGAATTGGTATATGCCGAAGTTCAGACAAGAACAGGCCGAGGACATCCAGATTCATGCTGACGGGCCACGAATGGAGACGTCCCTTGTCATTTACGACAATGGCGAGGGTCAGCATCCAGAGGATTTTGAAACGACCTTCTTGTCACTCCTACGCGGTAACAAGAACGACATTCATTTCGTGCAAGGGAAATACAACATGGGAGGAACGGGGGCTATAGTATTCTGCGGTAAAAAGCGTTATCACGCGAATTTTTCAAGAATAATATGTCAGTTGTCTTCTCTCTAAATGGCCAAGTGCATGGCCATTACACTTCAGAGTTCATTACCCGATCCCTCAAGATGTCCATCCTCAAGAATCACCTTTTGATACATGTGGACTGTACTCACATGGAGTACCCTTTCCGAAAAGAGCTTTTCATGGCATCCCGTGATCGCTTGAAAGACTGTGAAGAGACCCGCCACCTTCGTTCGCGTCTCGCAGAATTGCTCCTGAAGAGCCGGCTTCGCGATATCTACAAGAGCAGAAGGGATTTATTATCCCTGGAAAGCGGGGATACGAGCGAACTGCTCAAATCCTTCACACGGTCCATCCCCCTGACTAGCGAATTGCTAAGGCTGCTTCAGAACATATTCAAGATAGACCTGCCAAAGGACAAGAAAGAGGGAACGAAAACCAAGTCCAAACAAAAGAATAAAAAGGAAAAATGGCCCTTCCATCCGCAAAGATTCCCTGGCTTCTTCAAATTGGTGGGAAGTGGCTCCGAAGAGAAACCGGCGGCTAAAATTCCCCTGGAGGGCCTGAGAACAGTAAAGTTTGAGACAGATGTTGAGGATCAGTATTTCGATAGGACTCATGAGCCAGGCGATCTCCAGGTTTCGTTGTTGAGTTTTAAACCTAATGAGACAACGGGCGGTACAGATCAGGGCTCCCCTAAGCAACTATCGGATATTCTGAACATCAGCAAGTCGAGCCCGAACGAGGGCAAGATCAAGATCACAATGAATCTGACCAAAGAAGCCCAACTCGGAGATCTGATTCAGATGAAAGCGGTGCTACAGGGTCCTGGAGAAGAATTTGAAGAATGCTTCTGGATACAAATTGTTGATAAAGATAAACCTCCGGAAACGACGAAGAAAGACGAAGAGATCAGACCTGAATCCCTTGGATTGCCCCAGTACTATCTAGTCTACAAAGAGACTCATGAAGGACATTTGACATGGGAAAGGTTCGAGGAACACGCCAACACCGAGATGGACTTTTCCACAATTATGCACCCGCTAGTGGAAGGAAACAAACTTGAGGCCATATACATCAACATGGACAGCAATGTACTGAAATCCCATAAAGGTAGAATAAGATCCATCTCTGAAGAACAGATCGAGCTCGCTGAAAAGAAGTACATCAGCTCTATCTATTTCCACACGCTATTCCTTTTTACTATTGCAAAGCATCGCAATTACACCGTCAGGCAGAGAGAGACCGACGTTGATCTTGAAGACTTCTTGAAAGACGTTTTCTCAAGCTACTATTCCGAGTTCCTTCTGAGTTTTGGGATAGAACAGCTGATGGACAGTCTTAACCTATAGCTTCCGGTGGCTTCAACCTTATTTACAGGAAAAGAGGACAACGGTTACAATTCCACTTTTTGAGAATTGACTCTTTCACAGGCAAATTTTGGAGGGCGGCAAAATTTGCCGCAGGAGAAAGGAGCGAAGGAATCCGCAGAGCCCCCTTGGGAGGACATTCCCGAAGGGACTCCCCGCAGAACGGGGCAGGTCTCCAAGGGGGGATAAATCAGCTTCTTTTTAAGGGGAAGCACAGGCAACGGAATCTGCCAAGATTTGTGGCGGATGAAGCCTGAGCAGTGCGTAGCCTACCTTTAGGTGCAGAAGCGTTTACCTCTTTGATTAAGGGCAGAGGCGGACAAGGACGCAGAACTGCCGAAGGCAGGCCAAGCCGAATCGAGGGGAGTTATTTATTCATATTTTCCCTTAAAATAGGTTCTGACCTTTTGATGTCGGGACCCCAAATCTAAGGTGAGCGACGGGATTCGAACCCGCGGCCACCAGGGCCACAACCTGGTGCTCTAACCAACTGAGCTACGCCCACCATTACTTCTTTAATTTTATCACACTTCTCTGCTGCTGGTCAAGATTTAAAGGCCACCCAATTTATCTCCCCCGAGACTGTATAGCCTCTTCCCGGCTTCATTAGCGGAAACTTCTTTCATCTTATCACCTCTTTCTCAAACAGTGTTCTGTCCAATCTAACCACAGATTACACAGATTTTCACAAGATTATTCTTTTCATCTTTAAACTTTCCTAACCAAAATTTAATAACAATTTCACTTATAAGTCTTTATAAATCTATTCTTTATTTTTCTGTGTTAATCTCGTGTAATCTTGTGGTTTCATTTTTTATTGGACAATACCTCAAGCAGCGCCGGGCTGGGGGTGTGAAGGTATCACTGAATGGTCTGCCGACTGCCTCTTAGCAAAAAGGGCCATGAGCACGAACCCGGTAAAGATGAGGAGAAAAGCTACTAGAAAAGCTCCCTCTATCCCTAACACATTCTTTAAACCGATACCGACAAAGGGAGCAATAATACCTCTAATCCCCATTAAGGTGAAGTCAATACCCCAGTAGGATTGAATCTTATCCCGGGTAGCGAGCCTGGCTATATAATTAAATCGGCTTAATTCTCCTCCTCCCGAAGCCAGCCCAGCAAAGGCGGCGGCTACAAAGATTAACCCCATCCCCCAGTCGGGAAAACGGTTAGCGAGAAAATAGAAAAAGGGGACGAAACTGAGTAATAATATAGTCAGATAGCGTGTTCTCAGCGGTCCTCTCTTATCTATGTATTCGCCCCCGAAGAGATAGGAGATGACCCAGCACAGGGAAAATAGCGCTCCCACTTGTCCCAGCGTGGCCTTAGAGAGATGGAGGACATCTACTACAAATATAGGGTAAAGGGGCAAAGTTAAAATCCAGCCGAAGCCAGCGAGAGAAAAGATAAGCTGGTAATGAAATAGCCTCTTATCCTCCCGGAGGATATGTATCGCTTTAAAGAAAGAGAAGCGTTTTCTGTCAGCTTTCACCTGGTTATCGCTCTTCACCTCAATCTTCCTGAAAAAGAATAGCGCCAGGAGACCAAAAACTGCTCCCAGGGGAAAGACCCAGCGGTAGCTCTGGGGACCGATATTCAAGAGATGCCCCCCTATAGCAGCCAGGATGGAGGCCAGGCCCATCTCCACCCGGGCATAGCCCATGGCCTTGCCCCGATGTTCGCCAGGATAGATATCCTTCATTATCCCCGTGTAGGCCGGAGAACCGGCCAATTCAAAAAACCAGTAAAAGAGGATAAGGACTACAAAGAACCAGGGATTAATAGCAAAAGACATAAGGAAGAGTAGAACCCGGGCTATCCCTTTAACCTTCACCAGGAAGGGCATCTTCTTTCTCCGGCTGGAGTGATGAGACCAGGAAAAAGTGAACAAGGCGGCAATGAAGGGGGCCATACTTAAAAGGGCCATCTGGGTATCAGTAGCCCCGATTGTCCTGGCTACAATAGTGAAGAAGTGTATAGTTAGGCCAAAGAAAAGTCCATACAGCAGGCTGCCGAGGGAATCGTAATAGTAGGCTATCCGCAAATAGGAGGGAACCCTTCCGTTGAAGAACATTTCTAATATTCTATCCCCTTTCTGGCCTTTATCCCTTGCTGGAAAGGATGTTTTACCTCGAGCATTTCCGTGACCAAATCAGCGGTCCGGATAAGGCTCGGCGGGGCATAACGACCGGTAAGGACAAGTTCTATATGGGAAGGTTTATTCTTCATTAGCTGGAGAATATCTTTCACCCTAATCAGCCGCTTATAGAGAACGAAGTTGATCTCATCCAGGATGACTAAATCATAGCGCCCACTTTTTACTATTTTCTCGGTCCGGGAAAAGGCTGGCTGCATCTCAGCCTTAAGTTGGGATTTTTCTTCCCGGCTCAAGCGACGACCGCAGCAGAAAGTTCCCGGAAATCTAATCAGGCGAATACCTAACCTGCGAGCGGAAATTACCTCCCCGCTGGGCAGGTCCTTGAGGAACTGGAGAAGGCAGACACGGAGACCCTGTCCCACCGCTCTCACTGCCAGGCCTAGAGCCGCCGTTGTCTTTCCCTTACCGTTACCGGTATAAACCTGAACCAAACCTCTTTTCTCTAATTTTGGCTTCATTCAATCTCCTTCCGGAGCATGTTTATAACCCTATCTAAACGCTTGATGATTGCCTCCCGCCCGAGGAGAGACATCAATTCAAATAGTCCCGGGCCCACCGTCCGCCCGGTAAGGGCTACCCGGGTAGGATGAATTAAGGCGCCCCCTTTTATTTTCAGGTCGGCAATGATTTTCCGGGCTGCTGACTCTACCGCCTCCACGGTAAAAGGCTCCAAATCCTTCAAGCTATTCCGGTATTCTCTTAATATCCGGGGAACTCCTTCCTTCCTCAAAACTTTCTTTACCGCTTTCTCATCATAAGTAATCTCAGAAAGAAAGAAGAAATCGGCATATTTTGTTATCTGAGAAAGAGTTTTGAGCCGTTCCTGTTCCAGGACCACTATTTTCTTTAATCGCTCTTCATCTTCATCGTCGCGGAGCAGATTCTTCTCTTGCAAATAAGGTTTCACCAGACAGGTTAACTCCTCCACTCCCAATCTCTTTATATATTGTCCGTTCATCCAGTCCAGTTTCTGAATATCAAAGATGGCCGGATTCTTGCTCACCGCTTTCAAGGAAAATTTGCTGATTATCTCTTCCACTGAGGAGAAGAGTTCCTGGCTCTCGCTAGTGCCCCACCCTAACAAGGTAAGGTAGTTGACTAAGGCTTGAGGCAGATACCCCTCCTGACGATACCAGTCAACGGATACAGCTCCGGTGCGCTTGCTTAATTTCTTCCGATCGCTTCCCAAAATCATCGAGAGATGCCCGAAAGAAGGAAGGGAAAAATCCAAAGCCTCGTAAAGAAGAATTTGCCGGGGAGTATTGGAGAGATGCTCATCACCTCTGATAATATGAGTAATCCCCATGAGATGGTCATCAACAACATTAGCAAAAATGAAGGTGGGAACACCCTGGGACTTCATGATGACAAAATCATCCAAAAGAGCATTTTCAAATTCTACTTTCCCCCTCACTAGATCTTGAATTTCCGTGACTCCCTCATCAGGGGCTTTAAACCTGATTACTTTTTCCTTGACCACCCGCTCCTTCTCTGCCCGCTCCTCCGGAGAAAGCTTTCGACACTTTCCATTATAGCCGGGAGGACTTCCTTTCCGAAAAGCTTCTTTTTTTCTCTCTGCTAATTCTTCAGAAGAACAATAACAAAAATAAGCTCTCCCCTTCTCCAAAAGCTTATCAGCATAATTCTTGTAAATCTCCAATCTCTCCATTTGATAATAAGGTCCGAAGCCTCCTCCTTTGTCCGGTCCTTCGTCCCAGTCCAGCCCTAACCAGCGCAAACTATTGAGAATGTCTCCTAAGGCCTCTTTGCTGGAACGAACCCGGTCAGTATCTTCAATACGAAGAATAAAGCTACCTCCTTCGTGTCGGGAAAACAGATAATTAAAAAGGGCTGTTCTCGCTCCCCCGATATGTAGATACCCAGTCGGGCTGGGAGCAAATCTCACTCTAACTTTCTCAGTCATCCTCGGTTCCTCTCCTGACAGAAAAGGCCTTATAACTTTCTAACTCATATTTCTAACTCATAACCGCCCCAGGTACAATTTTCATTATACCTGATTACACAGATTAAAACCAAAAATTTCTGGGTTTTTCAGAAATCTGTGTAATCTACCTTTTAATCTGTGTAATCAGACGTCCTGAGCTTTATAGGACGTCTTAGCTTCCTCATAAACCTCTCGAAAAGGAATTCCTTTTTGTTGAGCTATCCTCCGGCAATCTTCGTACTCCGGAGATAGATGCTTTGTCTTTTCGCCTGCTTTACTTACCTTAACTCTAACTTTTCCATATTTCGTTTTCACCTCTTTCACCTCCCGGGAAAGCTTGCGGCGCTGCGTCCGGTAGGTTCTTACTCCTAAGGAAGAGGTCTCTTCAAAGATAATAGCCGTCAGGGTCTCAACCCGGAAAGGTTCGGCTAAAATGGTAATTAGTGTCCCCGGCCGGCCCTTTTTCATCTGCACCGAGGTCAGGAAGACATCCAGGGCTCCTACCGCAAACAATCTTTCCTGAAGGTAGTTGTAAACTTGAGGATTCATATCATCAATATTAGTCTCTATAACGGTAACCTCATCCCCCTCATATTCATCCGGTGCCCGGCCAATGAGCACCCTTAAAAGATTAGGTCGGGTAGTGAGATTCCTGGTGCCGGCCCCATAACCAACTACCTCTATTTTCATCGGCGGAGGATGGCTGAAGTTCTCAGCCAGGGCGGTGATGATGGCGGCTCCGGTGGGAGTAACCAACTCTTCCTCTTCACCCGAAGGCAAGATGGGAACACCTTTAAGCAGCTCTACCGTAGCCGGAGCCGGCACCGGCAATCGTCCGTGTTGGCAATCAACCCATCCTCTTCCCAGGGAGAGGGGAGAGCTGTAGATCCTCTCAACCCCCAGTATCTCCAGGCCTACGAGAGAGCCAACAACATCCACCAGAGAGTCAATAGCCCCCACTTCGTGGAAATGAACCGCTTCCTCTTTTTGATCGTGAACCTTAGCCTCCGCCATTCCCAGCCTCTTAAAAATCTTCTCACTTTTCTCCTTAACTTTTACATTTAGATTGCTCTTTTCTATCAACCTGAGTATTTGGCTCAGGGAGCGTTCTTTTGCTTTATCCCGGGATACTTTTACCTGAAACCTCTTCCCTCTCAAGTTCTGACGGCTAACTGTGCCGACCTCTATCCGGTAACCTCTTAATTTCAGTTTCCTCAGTTCCTTCTTTAATTCTTCCAGAGACAAACCGGCATCGATTAACGCCCCCAAAATCATATCTCCGCTAATACCGGAGAAACAGTCAAAGTAAGCAATCCTCATAACTTACCCCTGGGTATAATATTCTCTGATTCAGACAGTAGGTACAGATGAACACAGATAAATAAATTTGTAACCGTTCACGGTTGTTTGCCTAAACATTTAATCTTAATCAGTTTAACCTTGAACCCCGGAACTTTAAACCTGATCGATAATTATCCGTGTAAATCAGTGTCTAAATTTAAGGTCTAGGAATTTCAAAGCTATAGGAGCTTGATAAATCAAGCAACTACAATTCATTCTTGTAGTTGCCCAATTTATTGGGCTAATTTTCAAAGGCTCAGGTTAGCGACGGCGTTCAGGGTAAGAGTATCGCTTCTCTGGCCTTCCCGGAGTCGATAGTAACCAGCAGCAGCGATCATAGCCGCATTGTCCGTGGCTAAGTCAGGAGGAGGGATGAAGACTTTTATCTTAGATTCCCTGGCCTTCTCTCGGAGGGCTTTTCGTAAGCTGGAGTTAGCCGTTACTCCCCCTCCTACCACCAGGGTCTTCACTTTCATCTCCTTAACCGCTCTCAGGCTTTTCTTCACCAGCACCTCTACGACGGCCGCCTGAAAACTGGCGGCAATGTCGGCTGTCTCAGCAGCCTCTAATTCAGGGATGGTAACCGATAATTTTTTTCTGTCCCTCAAATAATAGAGAACGGCGGTCTTTAAGCCGCTAAAGCTAAAATCAAAGGAGTTAGGCAAGTAAGGTCGAGGGAATTTGATTTTATCTTTATCTCCCTCTTGAGCTAATTTATCAATCGCCGGGCCACCTGGATATCCCAGGCCAAGAAGTTTAGCTACCTTGTCATAAGCTTCTCCGGCAGCATCGTCCCGCGTAGCTCCCAGGAGTTTGCAGCTGCCCGGACCTCTCACGAAAATGAGACTGGTATGCCCTCCTGAGGCAATAAGAGAGACGAAGGGAGGATTCACTGAATGGTTCAAAGAAGCAGAATAGATATGTCCTTCTAAATGATTGATTCCCATGAGAGGCAAGTCATAAACATAGCTCAGAGACTTGGCTACGGTTACTCCCACCAGGAGAGAGCCGATTAACCCGGGTCCATAGGTTACAGCAATGCCTTCTAGTTCCTGGGGAGAGATTCCGGCTTGCTGATAGGCTTCTTTTAGAACCATAGGAATAGCCTGGAGATGAGCGCGACTGGCCAATTCTGGCACTACTCCCCCAAACTTTCTGTGCAACTTCAACTGAGAAGCAACAATATTGGCATAGACTACCTTGCCATCCTCAACAATCGCCGCTGCCGTCTCATCGCAGGAAGTTTCCATCCCTAAAATAAGCAAGAGAACCCTCTATTTAACAGTTTAACAGTTTAACAATTTAGCAGTTTAGTAATCCGCTCGAGGATATGTTCGGCCACTTTCGCTTTCGACATTCGGGGAAGGTTCTCTATCTTTCCCTCGCGGTCGATAATTTCAACCTGATTCGTCTCCGAAGCAAAACCGGATCCTTCTTGAGTTAGATCGTTGGCCACAATGAGGTCCAGGTTCTTCTCCTCTAATTTAAGGTGGGCATTCTTCACCAGGTTCTCGGTTTCCGCCGAGAATCCGATAAGAATTTTCTTTCCTTTCTTCTCGCCCACTTCCCTGAGGATATCGGGATTAGGCTCAAGCTGAAGGAAAAGATTCTCTCTTCCCCGCTTCTTAATTTTACCCGGGGAAAACTCCGTTGGTCGGTAATCGGCCACGGCGGCGGCGGCGATGAAAATATTCGCTCCCTTTAAATTAGCAAAGACAGCCCGGTGCATCTCCAGAGCCGTTTCCACTTGAATAAAGCTCACTCCTGGCGGAGGAGCCAGGACCGTCGGCCCGCTTATGAGAATAACCTCCGCCCCTCTCCGCCGGGCCGCCGCCGCTAAGGCAAAACCCATCCTCCCGGTAGAGGGATTACTAATAAAGCGAACCGCATCTAACGGCTCTCGGGTAGGACCGGCGGTGATCAGGGCCACCTTACCTTTTAGTTCTTTTTTTCTGGCCACCCTTCCCTTTCTCTGTCTTGAGGACATCTTCCACCATTTTGAGAATAGTATCTAGATCAGCCAACCGTCCCCTCCCCTTCTCCTCACAGGCAAGAAAACCGTATTCGGGTTCAATGATTTTATAGCCGAAACTTTTGAGCTTCTTCAGATTCTCCTGAAGGAGGGGATTCTCATACATCCGAACATTCATAGCCGGGGCCAGGATAACAGTCCTCTTAACCGTCATCACCGTTGTTGTCAAGAGGTCATCGGCAATCCCGGCGGCCAATTTGCCAATAATATTGGCCGTAGCCGGGGCTATTAAAACCAGGTCTGCTTTCCGGGCCAGGGAAATATGGGCCGGGTCCCATTCCTTTTCCCCGGGGAAAAGGGAACAATAAACCGGGTTTCGGGAAAGGATCTCCAGGGTAAGAGGGGTGATGAACCTCATCGCCTTCTCAGTCATAAGAACGGTCACTCCAGCCCCTTTATCTTTCAGCCTCCTGACAAGCTCCGCCGATTTGTAAGCAGCAATACTCCCCGTCACCCCGAGAATTATTTCTTTACCTTTAAGCATAAATTAACCCTTTGGGAATTCCATTAACCTTTTTCCTTACATCCAATCTTCCCGGCCGCGATCTCTTCCAGGGCTATCATCGCTGGATTTCCTGAATTTGTCTTCACCAGCCTGAAGGAACCCTCGTTGAGTTGCCGAACCCGCTTGGAAGCCACAATTACTAACTTATAAGCATTGTCAATATTAACTCCTACCTTCTCCATGCTTATTTTATCCATTGTCCCTCATTCCACATTTTGCACTTCTTCTCTTATTTTCTCCAGTTCGCTCTTAACCTTAATTACCCTCCGGGATATAAGAGAATCAGCTGCTTTAGCCCCAATAGTGTTAATCTCCCGATTCATCTCTTGAAGAGTAAAATCCAACCTCCTCCCTACCGCCTTATCTTCTTTCACCCCTTTCTGAAATTGATTGAGGAGGCTTTTAAAGCGGGTTAGCTCTTCTGAGATATCTGCCCGGTCAGCAAAGAGGGCCACCTCTAAGCTGAGTCGTCCTTCATTAATCTTCTCCGATAATTCCTTCACCTTCGCAAATAACCGTTTCCGCTGATTAGCTACCACCAAAGGTGCGCGAACCTTAAGAAACTGTAGTTCCTTTTCCACTATCTTTAACCTTTTCAAAATATCTCGCTGAATATCTTTCCCCTCTTTTTCTCTCATAGATAAGAGACTTTCCAGCGACTCTCTCAAGGCTGCTTGCAAGATAGGCCAGATTTTCTCTGCCCCCTCTTTTGATTCCTCAACCCTAATTACTCCCGGAAACTGTGTAAGAAGACGGATGTCAAGTTCATCCTTCAAGTCAAGTTCCTGACACAAAGAGGCTAACTTACCATAATACTCTTTAGCTAATTGTCGATCAATATTAACTATCCCCTTCCTCTCGGCCTTCCAGCCAACAAATAAATTTAGCATTCCCCTTTCTATTTTCTTCCCGATATAGCTCTTAATCTTAGACTCCAGAGCTAAAAACGGCGGCGGGAGCTCCGTCCTCAACTCAAAGAAACGATGATTGACCACCCGAAGCTCCAGGAAAAGAATTCCCTGAGGACTCTTAACTTCCGCCTGTCCAAATCCCGACATACTTTTCATAACAGAAACCCCACAGAAATCAGTTTGACAGTTCGACAGTTTAACAGTTTAGCAATTTAACAGTTTAGCGATTTACCTAGATCCCAACTTCTCCAGAGGAATGCCTTTTTTACATAAAGGACACTGGTCAGGCGGGTAGGCCTGGAGGTCAAGGCTAACCAGGGATTCCCACCTCATACCAAAGTCAATCTTCCCGAGACTGCGATCAATCAGAGAAGCTATCCCTCTCAATGTTCCTCTCTCTTCTCTAACTATCTCTATTAACTCTTTGACCGATCCTCCGCTAGTAATTACATCCTCAACTACCAACACTCGAGCTCCGGGCTGAATCCGGAATCCCCGGCGCAGGGACAAAATCCCTCTCTCCCGCTCGGCAAATATAGCCCTCGCTTTTAGAGCCCGACCCACTTCCTGGGAGAGGACAATTCCTCCCAGCGCCGGTCCGATGACTAAATCTATTTTCTTCTCTTTAAAAGGCGCGGCCAAAAACCCGGCTAACCTCTCAGCATAATGGGGAAACGATAAAATCAGGGCACATTGCACATATTGAGAACTATGGAGTCCCGAAGACAACTTGAAATGTCCCTCAAGAAGCGCCCCCGTCTCTTGAAGAAGGGATAAAGCTTCCTTCTCATTCAGCCTGCTTTCTTTCTGCTTGCTTTCTTTCTGCAATTCCTTCCTCCATCTCCTTGAGCACCCTTTGCACCGCTTCCAGCGGGTCCTCGGCCTGAAGGATAGGACGACCGATAACAATAAAATCAGCTCCCGCCTTTATCGCTTCCCCGGGAGTCATCCGTCGTCTCTGATCATTCCCCCTGGCCCAAAGGGGCCTCATCCCCGGCGTCATGATCAGAAAATCATCCCCACAGGCCTCTCGAATTAACCCAATCTCTTTCGGAGAGCTAACTACCCCTTCCAATCCCGCCCTCCTGGCTAATTTCGCCAGGTGAACCACCTCATCTTTTAATTTTTTCTCAATCCCCACCTCCGGCAACATCCCCTGATTTAGATGAGTCAAAATGGTTACTCCGAAGATGAGAGGTTTCTCCACTCCTAATTCCTCGGCCTCCTTCCGCGTCGCCTGCACAGTTCTCGCCATCATCTCATAGCCACCCAGGGTATGGACATTATAGATATAGACTCCTAAACGAACTGCCATCCTTCCGGCCTGAGCTACCGTAGTAGGAATATCGTGATATTTAGCATCATAGAAAACCTTCTTCCCTTCTTCCCGAATACAACGCACCACCTCCGGGCCATCACTGGTGAGCAACTGCATTCCTACTTTGAAAATCCCCACATATTCTTTTAATTGTCCGACTAAGTTAAGAGCCCTCTCCCCCTCGTCAACATCCAGAGCTAAAATCAACCTATCCTTCGCCGTCAAGGTCATTTTCCTTACCATCTTCTTCCATACTCTCTCAGACTATTAACATCCGGAATCTCTTTATTTTCTAAGTATTCCCTTATCCCTTCCACTACTTCCAAAGCCGCTCGGGGATTAACGAAGTTAGCCGTCCCCACCGCCACTGCGGTTGCTCCCGCTAAGAGGAACTCCAGAGCATCCTCCCCCGTCATAATGCCTCCCATACCGATAATAGGTAAATTTACGCTTCCGGCAAGCTCCCAGACCAGGCGCAGGGCCACGGGCTTAATGGCCGGGCCGGAGAGTCCTCCGGTTATATTGGCTAATTCAGGCCTTTTCTCCTCAATATCAATAGCCATTCCCAGCAAAGTATTTATCAAGGACAACCCATCGGCCCCAGCCTCTTGAGCCGCACTTCCTATAGATACAATATCAGTAACATTGGGACTCAACTTAACAATAAGGGGAAGCTCCGTTACTTCCC
>CAZUTJ010000008.1:0-13115 GCA_964622875.1 uncultured bacterium | reverse complement strand
AGAGCCCGTTGAAGTCATAGAGGAGCTAGCAATTACTCACACTGTAGTTAGGGGAGAGACCTTGTGGGAGATTGCCGGTTATGAGCATATCTACGGGGATCCCACTCAGTGGAGATTGATCTTTGAAGCTAATAGAGATATCCTGGATCATCCCGATGCTCTTAGGCCCGGGCAAGTGCTTATTATTCCCCGAAAGTAAGGAAGATGACCGGGAGAATCGGCATTCTTTCCCCGGGAACAGCTAATCAGATTGCTAAGAGTTGGATGGCTGGCAGTCCGTTCCGAGTTTTGGTTTCCGGGGAGAGGCCTTACCCGCTATGAGGGCCGGGAAGAAATAGTTTCTCTTCCCCGGGAACCTCCCCGGACGGAACATCCTTCCTGCCTGCTCTTCCTGATTGTCCGACGCTGGTCGAGCTTACCTAAAGAGAGATTGGACAGGAGATTCGGAAGAAAGTGATTCCACTATTAGCTTTAGTTGGTCCGACGGCAGTGGGGAAGGGCCGGGTAGCTCTAATCCTGGCCCGGGAGATAGGGGGAGAGATCGTCTCCCTTGATTCCCGAAAGATATATAAATATATGAATATCGGAACCGCTAAACCCACCGAAGAAGAAAGAAGGAAAGTCCCTCACCATCTTCTTGATTTAATTGAACCTCAGGAAGAGTTCAGTGCCGGCCGCTTCCAGGAAGAAGCCGGGAAGGTCATAGCCCAGGTCTATGAGAAAGGAAAGGCTCCCCTTCTCATCGGGGGTTGTGGGCTCTACCTGAAAGCCGTAACCGAAGGGCTTTTTCCTCATCCCCCGACAGATAAAGATAGGAGGAAGAAGTTGCAGGAAGAGGCGGGAGAGTTTGGCTCCTTTTATCTCTACGAGAGGTTGAAGGGAGTTGACCCCCTCACTGCTTCCCGAATTCATCCTCATGATTTAGTAAGAATAATTCGGGCCCTGGAAATATACGAGGAGACAGGAAAGCCTATCTCCAGTCTTCAGTCTGAAGGAAGACGGAAAAGAAGTAAACTCTATAGTCTAACCGTTATCGGGCTGAATAGACCTCGGCCTCACCTCTACCAAAGGATTGAACAAAGAGTAGATACGATGTTTTCCCGGGGGCTGGTGGATGAAGTAAAAAATCTTCTGAGACGGGGCTGCCGGGAGAATTTAGTTTCTATGCAGGGATTGGGGTATAAAGAGGTATGTGGTTACCTCCACGGCAGATACGATGAGAGAGAGGCGGCGAGATTACTTAAACGAAATACCCGACGCTATGCCAAACGACAATTGACCTGGTTTAAGAAAGATAAACGGATTCAGTGGATAGATATAAGTGAAAACGAAAACGAGAAAGAAGTTGTTCAAAGAATGAAGAAAGTATTTGCCAATAGAGAAAGGAGGGGGTAAAATAGTAGAAGATAAAGGACAGAGAAGAGAAAACAGAAGACAGAAAACAAAAAACAGAGGAAAAAGATGCGAGAGATTTACGAACTTACCCGAAGATTGTATTTGACTTCTGTCATCTGTCTTCTGGGTTCCGGTATTGGAAAGGAGGAAAGATGAGAAGTGCGGGTCTAAGCCTGCAGGATAGTTTTCTCAACCAGGCCAGACGGGAGAATCTCCGGGTAGCTATTTACTTGACCAATGGGTCAAAGTTAGAGGGGAAGGTAAGGGGTTTTGATAACTTCACTCTCGTTCTTAATAGCAATGGACGGGAATACCTGATCTACAAACATGCCGTTTCCACCGTTATCTCCCTCTCCCCAAAATCCGTTGTTAATCAGAACAAGAAGAGCTGTCCCGGAAAGGAGGAATTAGAGGCCCTGGCTGAAAAGTATAACAAGAAGTAGTATAAAAAGATGGCAACTGTTCAGGTTTCAAAAACTCGATTACACAGATTTTCCTTTGAAGTAATCTGGGTCCTCTGCCTGTTAATCTATGTCCTCAAGTATAGAAAAGTGTTTTATACTTTACTAGACTTCAAGAAATATGAAAAGCGCAAAGTGGATAACCTTAAACCTTGAACCGTGAACCTGGCAACCTGAGTAGTTACAAATCTATTAGCAAACGAAGTCGGCCAATCCTAATTACTGAAGCTACCCGCAAGGAAAGGGCTATTCTCGTCGTTGTCCAGCCGCCGCGCTTGGCTGAGTGGGAGCTGGATGATTTAGTAGGTGAGCTAAAGTTTCTGGTTAGTAGCGCCGGAGCTGAAGTTTCCTCAGTCAATACCTTGAAGCTGAGAGGAAGAAAGCCTAACCTGGCCCATTTCATTGGTCGAGGTAAGGCTGAGGAGATAAGGGGGATAGCTAAGGAAAAAGAAGCTGATTTAGTTATCTTTAATGATGATTTAACTCCGGCTCAGCAACGTAATCTGGAAGAGATTATTGAGGTCCGGGTAATTGACCATACTCAATTGATTCTGGATATCTTTGCCCGGAGGGCTCAGAGCAAAGAGGGAAAATTACAGATAGAATTAGCCCAACTTAATTATCTCCTTCCCCGACTTACCGGCCGGGGAATTGAGCTTTCCCAGTTGGGGGGAGGCATTGGAACTCGTGGTCCCGGTGAGACCAAATTAGAAGTTGACAAAAGAAGGATTCGCCGCCGCCTGGTCAAATTAAGGGAAGAAATAGAAGGAGTAAGGAAGCACCGCACCTTGCAGAGGAAGAGGAGAAGGCGGCATCCTTTTTCCTTGATTGCTCTGGTTGGCTATACTAATTCCGGGAAATCGACTCTTCTCAACAGTCTCAGCGGTTCCCATCTTAAGGTGGAAAATAAACTCTTCGTTACTCTGGATCCAGCCACCAGAAAGGTTAAGTTTCCCTCTAATCAGGAAGTTCTGCTCACCGATACGGTAGGTTTTATCCGTTACCTTCCCCATCATCTCATTGCGGCCTTTAAAGCTACCCTGGAAGAGGTTACCGAAGCTGATGTCCTGGTTATTGTTCTTGATGCCAGTCACCCTAAATGGCCGGAACAGAGCCGGGTAGTTTTTCAGGTCCTGCGCCAACTTCAAGCCCTGGATAAGCCGTTAGTCATAGCTCTCAACAAGACAGACCTTCTTCACAATAGATTTGAAAGCCGGCGCCTTCAGCGGGAGTTTCCCGAAGGCGTCCTCGTCTCGGCCTTGAAAAAAGAGGGGTTGGAGGAGCTAATGGAGAGGTTGGAGCAATCTCTTCCCGGGAAGAGGGAAACGGTGAAGTTACTCATTCCTCAAAAGGAAGGAACGGCGCTAGCCTCTATCAGGAGAGAAGGGAAAATATTTCGGGAAGAATACCGTAATAGCAAAGTTTATTTAGAAGTAGAATTGAGTAAGGAGACACTAAGGAGATGGCGAAAATATCAGCTTTAAAGGTGCGGGTAGCGGTTATCCTCATCAAGGATGAGAAAATTCTCCTGGTTAGGCACCGGAAGCACCGGCAAAGTTACTGGGTGCTTCCCGGAGGTACGGTAGAGTGGGGAGAAACGCTTAAGGAGACGGCCAAAAGGGAAATGAAGGAAGAGACCAACCTGGAGATAGCCCTGGGCGATTTGGCCTTTATCAATGAAGCTATTCCTGGGGATGGACAGCGACATATCATTGACTTTTATTTTACCGCCAAGATTTCCGGGGGAGATTTAAAAGTAACTCGGGAGAAGGTCCTTCGGGAGGCAAGATTTTTTAAGATGAAAGATCTGAACAATTTGCTCTTTTACCCGAATATCAAAGAAGAGCTGAAGAAGGGCTGGAAGAAAGGTTTCTCGGATAAACCGAAATATTTAGGGAACAGATGGAGAGGGTAGGGAAGGGTGGCAAATTCACTGTGAATAAGATCCGAGTGGTATATTTGACCACTGATTCCAGAATAGGGGGGGCGGAGAAGAATATTATCTCTCTAGTTACTCATCTTGACCGGGATAGGTATGAGAGTAGGGTGGTGGTTTTGCTACCCGGAGGGGAACTTATAGAAGAGTTGAGAGGTTGTGGAATTGAGGCTGAGTGCCTGGGAATGAGGAGTAAATTTGACTTCCTGGCTGTCTTTAAGTTGTATAGGCTTCTTAAAGGTAAGAGAGTAGATATTCTCCACACTTATTTGTTTCACGCTAATATATTGGGAAGAGTGGTGGGAAGGTTAGCTAAGGTGCCGGTGATTATTTCCTCTATTCGGGTGATGGAGAAAAGGCGGCATCATCTCTGGCTGGATCGGTTGACCGGCTGGATGGTGAATGGGGAGACCTGTGTCTGTGAGGCGGTGAAAAAGTTCACCATAGAGAAAGCAAGGATAAAACCGGATAAACTGATTACTATACCTAATGGGATTAGGGTGGGGGAATATAATTTTGAGGTTAATCTTGAAGGGAGGAAGGCTCTCCATATAGAGTCAAACTATCCTGTTTTAGGAACGGTAGGAAGATTGCACGAACAGAAAGGGCATGCTTACCTCCTTCAGGCTATGCCGGCGATACTGAGAAAATATCCGGAGGCAGTCCTCCTGATAGTAGGGGATGGCCCTTTAAAGAGTAAGCTGGAGAAACTGTGCTTTAAGTTGCAAATAAATAAAGCAGTTAAGTTCCTTGGGTTCAGAAAGGACATTAAGGAGCTAATGGCTCTGATGGAGGTGTTTGTTCTCTCTTCCTTATGGGAAGGAATGCCCAATGTGCTCCTGGAAGCGATGGCTTTGGGGAAGCCTATTGTGGCTACCCGGGTAGGAGCGGCAGAGGAGTTGATTGAGGATGGGGTAACGGGATTGCCGGTGCCGCCCGGTGATGAAGAGACTTTGGCGGAAGCAGTCATCAAGGTTTTAAGCAGAGAAGATAAGGGCCGGGGGTTAGGTGAGAGGGCGAAAAGAAGAGTGGAGGGGAGATTCTCTGTGGAAGTAATGGTAGATAAAACAGAGAAGCTCTATGAAAGACTGCTTGACGGGGTTAAAACTTAAATGTGCGGGATATGCGGGATAGTAAATTTTAAGGGAGAGCCAATTAGCAAAGAAGTCTTAGGGCGGATGGGTGAGGTTCTCAGACATCGGGGGCCGGATGATGAAGGAATGTATATTAATGCTAAATGTCAAATGTCAAATGTCAAATGTCAAATAGGGTTGGGGCATCGGAGGTTGAGTATCATTGATCTGGATACCGGGCATCAGCCGATGTTTAATGAGGATGGGACTGTCTGGATTGTTTTTAACGGAGAGATATATAATTTTCAGGATTTGAAGTCGAACTTAGAAAAAAAAGGGCACAAATTTTCTACCCGCTCAGATACGGAAGTGATTATTCATCTTTATGAGGAATACGGAAGCGATTGTCTCGGATTTTTGCGGGGGATGTTTGCTTTAGCTATCTGGGATGAAAAGAAGGGGAGGCTCTTTTTAGCCCGGGATCGGGTCGGGCAAAAGCCGTTGTGCTATACGGAGCATCAGGGACAGTTTATTTTTGCCTCGGAACTTAAGGCTATCCTTCAGGTTCCCAATGTCCCCCGGGAAGTAAATTTAGAGGCTCTGCACCATTATTTAACCTATCAGTATGTTCCCACTCCCCTGACCATGTTTAAGGGAATTAAAAAACTTCCCCCGGCTCACTTCCTTATCTGGGAAAAGGGCCAGGTGAGGATAGAGAGATACTGGGAATTGAGCTTTCAATCGGGGATGATTAGATCGGAGGAAGATTGCCGGGAAGGGGTAAGAGCTTTATTCGAGGAGGCGGTTAAGCTGCGTCTGGTGAGCGATGTTCCCTTAGGAGCTTTTTTAAGCGGAGGGGTTGATTCTACGGCTGTAGTGGGAATGATGTCCCGGCTTTCTAACCGGCCGGTGAAGACCTTTTCTATTGGCTTTGAGGAGAAGGCTTACAATGAATTGAAGTTTGCTCAAATGGCCGCTAAACACTTTAAGACTGAGCACCACGAATTTATGGTCCGGCCCGAGGCGCTCAAGATTTTACCCAAACTTATCTGGCATTACAATGAGCCTTTTGCCGACTCTTCCGCTATCCCCACTTTTTATGTGGCTGAGAAGACGCGGGAATATGTGACCGTGGCCCTCAACGGTGATGGAGGAGATGAATCTTTTGCCGGCTATCCTCGTTACCGGGCGGTAAAATTAGCTGAGCATTACCAGTGCCTGCCAGTCTGGCTGAGGGAAAAATTAATCAGGAAATGGGCAGAAAAGCTCCCTTCATCTTTTGAGGCCAAAACATTCAGGCGCCGGCTAAAACGTTTCTTAGAGGCTATTTCTCTATCTCCGGAGAGAAGGTATGCTCACTGGGTTTCTTTTTTTGATGAGCGCATGAAAGAAGAGCTTTATTCTTCTTCTATGAAGAGAGCTATTGAAGGAATAGATTCCTTTACCCACCTGGAGAATGTCTATGGGGAAGCGGATGGTTCTAACTTTCTGGATAAGACCCTCTATGTGGATATGAGGACCTATTTGCCGGATGACCTCCTGGTTAAGGTGGACATCGCTACTATGGCTAACTCCTTAGAGGCCCGTTCCCCTTTTTTAGACCACAAATTGATGGAATTTGCCGCCTCTATTCCTTCTCACCTGAAACTGAAAGGATTAACCGGCAAGTATATTCTGAAAAAATCCTTAAGGGGGTTGCTGCCGCCACCTATCAGGCGACGGAGCAAAATGGGCTTCGGTGTTCCTATAAGCCACTGGTTTCGAAATGAGCTAAAAGATTATCTTTCCGAGGTTCTTCTCAGCGAGACGAGTCTCAAAAGGGGCTATTTCCAGGAGGGATATATTCGTCAGTTGCTCAATGAACATTGTCAAGGAAGCTGTGACCACGGCCATCGCCTCTGGGCTCTTCTCAACCTGGAACTCTGGCAGCGGATGTTTATTGACCAGGATATACTTCTTCGGAGCTAAGGGTTCCGGGGTTCAAGGACAAAAATACTTGCTCTTAAATAATCTGCTTAATTCGCGGTTCTCTTTTTTATTTGTAGGGGTCGGATTTATCCGACCCGCGGGCTTGATGAATCAAGCCCCTACAATTTTGAAAATCCTGGATTTCAAATAATGGCCGGGCATTTTTTGACCTCAGTCAAAATACCTGATGCGGTACTTATATCCCTGCTCTACCAGAAAAAGCTGACGGTTCAGGGAAAATCTTTGTTCATCAGTTCCCCGGGAGACGAGAGTGTAAAAATGAGAGCGCTTCCGTTTTGGCCTGAGTATCCTCCCTAATCTCTGAGCCTCTTCCTGGCGGGAACCAAATGTCCCCGAGACCTGAATAAGTATGCTGGCATCAGGCAGGTCCAGAGCAAAGTTTGCCACCTTAGAGACAATCAGCACTTTGATTAACCCCTTTTTAAAATCTGAGTAAAGCCTTTGCCTTTCTTCATGCTTCACCTTTCCGGTAATAAGGGGAAAGGCCAGCGATTTGGCTATCTTCTCTAATTGCGAGATGTACTGGCCGATAACCAGGATGCTCTCATCCTGATGGTTAAAGATAAGCTCTTTTATTAGATTAAGCTTTTTAGGATTCTCTGCCGCCACCCGAAAACGTTCCCGCTTAGTGGCATGGGCGTATTGAACCTCTTCAGCCGGGGAGAGGGTAAGGCGATATTCGGTGCAGAGGGCCTCGGCAATATAACCCTGCCTTTCCAGAGTCTTCCAGGGTAGGTCATAACATTTGGGGCCGATAAGGGCAAAGACATCATCTTCCCGGCCGTCTTCACGAATCAGGGTGGCGGTAAGGCCCAGACGCCTTCTGGCCTGTATCTGGGTGGTGGCCCGGAAAACCGGGGCCGGTAGAAGGTGAACCTCATCATAAATAATCAATCCCCAGCTGTAGTCAGTAAATATCTTTAGATTATTCAGGGGCTCATCCCTTGAGCGCCTGTAGGTGAGGAGCTGGTAAGTGGTGATGGTAATGGGTTTGATTTCCTTTTTTAGTCCGGTAAATTCCCCGATGTTTGCCTCCTCAATATTGGTCCTGGACAAGAGCTCATCCCTCCACTGGTGAACAGCGATATTATTGGTGGCAATAATAAGGGTCTGGTTGGATATACTGGTTATAACCCCTAATCCGATGACGGTTTTCCCGGAACCACAGGGCAGAACAATCACCCCACTTCCGCCTCTATAACTGCCGGCATGATAAAATGCCTCCACCGCATCCTTTTGATAATGGCGCAGGCTAAAGTTATGGCCATCGCTATCAACGGTGCGCAAAGATATGTCCAGTTGTGCCCCGGAGATATAACCACATCTATCCTTGAGGGGGTATCCCGCTTTTATCAGGGCCTGTTTAAGATTCCCCCGCTCCTCTTCAGAGACGATCAGGCCCTTATCTGTTTGTTTTAGATAAAAGGGCTGGAGGGATTTGTCCTGAAGTATTCTCTCTAAAATAATCGCCTCTTCTATCCTCAGAAGCAGGCGGCCAGGCGCTTCTTTCTCCAGCACTAATTTACCATAAGTGCGGTACCATTCCCGGATATCATCCAACACATTAGCCGGTATCTCATAGCGGGAGAAGCCTTCCAGCCCGTTGATAATTTCCTTCAGCGGTATTTCCAGGGCCGCGGCATTCCAGAGGGAAAGGGGGCTGACTTTATAGGTATGGATAAATTCAGGAGATTTTATGAGTTCGGCAAAGGGGGCTAAAAAGTCTCTACACTCGCTATATTGAGGATGTTCAGCCTCAAGCATAAGGGTGCGGTCGCTCTGGATGATAAGGGGTCCGGCGCTCATTCCAGCTCCTCAAATTTTATTAGATAATCATCTTTAAGGGCGGCGATAACATTCATTATCTCCGGTTCGCAAACCTCCGAAAAGGTTATCGTGCCTCTCTTCTTGTCAGATTGAAAGGAACATTTGGCTTCTAAAAGTTTTTTCCGGAATTTCTCATAGAGCTCAGGGGCAGGGAAATAGAGGACAATAATTGTTTCCCGCTTTAAGGTGATTTTCTTTTTTTCTCCGGTCTTAGCCAGCCGCAGTTTTTTAGCAAAAACGGTCCTCACTTCCCGGGGAAGGGAATGCAGGGAGGAGTTGGCATGTCTAACTTTCAGCGGCACCAGTTCTTTATTTTCCAGATGCCTGAATAGTTCTCCAGGTGAGCGAACAAAACGCATGCCCGAAGAGACCTTCTCCACCGTCCACCTATCTACCTCGGGCAGGTCCTGGTCTCCCTCTAACAGTCCCAGGCCTTCATAAAGGGTAAATGTCTCTGAGTGGCCGCTCCATTCTTCAAGTTCCAGAACAATGTTTTCCGGTAATTCCCGGCCGTTGAGGTTTTTTAGCAGAGGAATTGCCTTCAAGGTTTCATCCCGAACCAGCTCATTAGCCACCTTCTCTTTTTGCAATTTCAGGACTATAACCCTATCTTCAGTAATCACCTCAGCTAACGGTTTTAGCTGCGACATCACCCGGGCCGGGTAAAATTCAGATTCTACCTGAATCTCAAAATTAGGCTGGACGGTTACTTTTGGCTCGCTAATTTTCCCACTCATTGCCTGGAGAAAGCGCTTTCTTATCCGGAAGGCGAGGAGTTTATTTAGGGAAGGGGAAATATCGGTTTTGTTCTCCTTCCGGTCATAGGCCACATCTAAATAACCCATAACCAGAGGAATTCCTTCCAGAAACCGCTCTACATACCGGCCCTCTACCCTTTCAAAAGCATCACTATCTTTTTCCGTGATTGGTATTTCCTTCCCACTCCAGCGATCACCTCCTTTATATTCCCTGAAATTACCGTAGCGCTCTTTCTTGTCCCATTTATCTTTGACTCTGAACTTCTCAGGGATAAGAAAAAAAGGATGGGATTTTTTCAGGTATTTAATTAATGAGGGGGTGCTATACCACTGACCACTTTCACAGTTTGTGAGGATATTAAGGAGGAATCTTCTTATCCGGGCAAAATCCAGGGTGGGCATAACTCCAGTAGCACAGCCAGAGTAGTCGAATCCATCCAGCTGTCCCAGAACTCTCCCGCCATAAAACTCGTTACGCTCACAACCGTAGCTTTTAATAAGTGTCTTCCGGATGACCTCTTCTTGATTCTGAAGACTTGATTGTAAAAATTCCCGGTATGGTTGAGATTTAAACTCCAGGTAATTGTTGGGATAGGAGGGCTCGGTACTGGTATATCCCAGGTACTCCCCTTCGGTGTCGTACTTTACCAAACCCAATTTCAGGGTTAGCCGGTCTATATAGTCAACCCAGACGGAGTATCCGGAATCCTTCACCTCTTCATAGGCCTCGGGGTCAGTCATTATTTTAGCCAGTCTCAGAGCGTCGGTTTTGGGAAGGTTATTACTGCGGTGGGAACGTTTCACCTCTCTTCCCCTAACATAATCAATAAAGATATGTAAGTCCCGGCGCAGATCACAATTATTTATGAAAACGTTTAGGTCCCGGACATCTACCCGCGTTAAGGTCATATCTTTCATTTTGTCCCCCGACGTAACTACTCAGGTATGGCCACAAAGACACAAAGACACTAAGATTGCAGAATGATTTTTTTATGCTTTTTTGTAACTACTCAGGTATTGCCACAAAGACACGAAGACACTAAGATTACTCGTTAATTTTAAAGGACTTAAATTTTGTGCCCCCCCAGATAAGATTCATCTCGTCAATAACTTTAAGTTTACAAACGACAAGCTCCTTGTTTGCCTTTGTGTCTTTGTGCCTTGGTGGCTGAATAGTTACTGATTTTTAGAGGATGTCTTTCGTTTAACTACATGGCCTGATTTCTTTACCAGTTTTTCAATATCTAAAAGCAAATCCCGGGGAAAGGCGATAAACTCTTTGGACAGGGAAACTAACTTCCCGGAGTCAGAAAAATGTTTTTCCATCTTTACCTTTAGGCTCAGGTCTTTTACCCGGGCCAGGAGAAGGTTCTCATGGATAACCTGTTTTAAGCGCCTTTTCTCCACCGTTCCTATTGCCTTTCGGAAGGCGGGAGAGCTTTTCTTAAGCCATAGAAACAAGGGATGTTGGTGAATGGACTCATAGGCCCGGCCTATTTTTATAAGGTTGGGAGAGGCTATGAGTTTAGAACCGAGAATGTTCATAGCGGAAATACGGGATAATAGTTCCAGTTTTTCATAGGGAATTTTATGAAGGTCAACAGCTAAAGAACCATCTCCCTTTATGATTAAATAAATTTCCGGCCCTGGATTCTCTTCGGGAGCGGGAAGGCGATAATAGGTTTTTTGATTAACCTTCCCCCGGGCCAGGCAGCCCCATTCCCATCCCAGGTGACAGATTTTATCAGGGTGGGGAAGTTGGGATTGGGGGCAAAAGAGCTTTAAAATAGGTGTCAAATCAGCGGGCAAGACCCCTTCATTGGCTTTTAGTTGAGAGAAGGCATAATAGATAGCTTCAACAGGTGATACCCCCTCATTGTTTTTCTTTGCTCTGAGGAACTTCTTCCAACTGTCGCCTTGCCACTCATATAAATACCGGACTTGAAATTCTTTTTCTCCCAGACGCAATTCATTTCTGAAAATGTGCAGGCTATGTTTATCAGAGGATTTAGAACCTTTGTTTTGAACAACCTCCATTATCTTATTCCTGAGCACATCTGTTTTCACTTCTCCGGGGCCCTCAAAAGCTACCGTTGAGCGGAAAGGGGAGGGGAGGAATTTTTCAAATTCCCGGGGAAAGCGGAAGCGCCAGCGTTCCATTTTACTTTTGCTATTCCATGAATCCTTGTATTCGGCTATGAGGAGCAGGCCTTTCCTGACAAAAGAGGATTTCACCTTACTAAATACATCTTTATAACGCTCAGTATAGGTTCTAAACCAGCGCTTTTCTGCCTCTTTATCACCATAAAGGCGCCAGAAGAAAGCTGTATCTACAGCCTCATTCTTATATTTCAGCAGATGCAGCATAACAATCTCATCTGTGCTTAAAGAGGCCAGGACCGATTCCAACCCCAGAGGCAAAAGGAAAAAATTCCCAAAATGCGCCCGGGAAGATGCCTCCTGGGCGGAAAATCCCCGGCTCTTACATATAGCCTTGATGTCAGCTTTGGTCAAAACCTCATGACACATATCCTCAAACATCTGCCGAGCATCCACGCCAACCTCCCTTAAAATACGCTCCTTCGGAGCTGAAGGTTCAAAGGTTCAGGGGTAACTTCTTCTCCAGCAAGATAGCCCTCCGGAAATTCCTCTCTCAGCTCTTCATCCAATTCTACAATTCTATATACCATATCTTCCTTGCTTTTGTAAAGAGATTTTTGTTTAATGTCCGGTGCGGAGGAAAGCCGGGTGCGGAGCAATGAATTATATAAAATTATACAAAAAACACTTGACAAAAATAGTGAGAGAGGATAAGCTTAAAGTGGAGAGAAGGAATCAAGGGGGTGATGAGGGATGAAGATGTTAACCATAGAGGAAGCGGCCAAGTTTCTGCGCATTGATGTTCAGACTGCCTATCGCTATGCCCGGGAGGCTAAGATACCGGCCATTCGGGTGGGAAGGAACTGGCGGGTGCTTCAGGAAACTTTGGAAGCCTGGTTAAGAGAGAAAGCGGGAAAGGATAGAGGGGCCTGGCGCCGGAGGCCGGTTTCCCCTTCCCGGAGGGAAGACCCTCTTCTCGGGGTAATGGGGATAATCAGGGATGGCACCCTGACAAAAAATATTGATGGAGTTCTCTATGGAGGAAGCAAGAGGTGAAACTCTTCCTTGATACCTGGGGGTGGTTGGTCCTCAGCGATAAGAAAGATCCCGCTTATACGGCGGTAAGCAAATTCTATCGGGATTTCCGGCAGAAGGGGGGAGGGGCTTACAGTTCGGATTACATCCTTGACGAAACCCTTACTCTGCTTTTTCGGAAAGCTCCTTTTGCCCAGGCCAGAAAGTATATGGAAGGAGTTCTGCAAATGGCAAAGGAAGGATATTTGCAATTAGAGAGAGTAACTCCCCAGCGATTTGAAAAGGCCTGGGAGCTACGGCTAAGGTATGAGGACAAGCCGGGTATATCCTTCACCGATTTAACTTCTTTTGTCATTATGCGGGAACTGGGAGCAGGGGAAGTGCTTACAGAGGACAGTCACTTTGAAGAGGTCAACCTGAGTTTTCTCAGAGTTCCCCGGTTGCCATCTCGAATCAGATGAGGTTATCTTGAAGCCTAGGAATTTCAATTTCTATGCTTGATTACACAGATTAACAGGCAGATTACACAGATTACTTCAAA
>CAZUTJ010000007.1:0-13322 GCA_964622875.1 uncultured bacterium | reverse complement strand
GCTCCTCCCATATAGGGTCTTAAGGGCTTGGGGATAATTATGCTTCCGTCTTTTTGCTGGTAGGTTTCCAGGAGGGCCACAACGGTGCGGGGGAGGGCTATTCCTGAGCCGTTCAGGGTATGGACGAACTCAGCCCTGGCTCCTCCTTCCGGCCGATAGCGGATATGAGCCCGCCGAGCCTGAAAATCACCGAAGTTACTGCAGGAGGATACCTCTAAGTAACGCCGCTCTCCAGGAGCCCAGACTTCCAGGTCGTAGCATTTGGTAGCGGCAAAGCTGATATCGGCGGTGCATAAACTGACCAGGCGATAGTGGAGTCCCAGAGCTTGCAAGACTTCCTCAGCGTCTTTGACTAATCTCTCCAGTTCATCGTAAGAATCCTGGGGGCGGACGAACTTGAGCAGTTCCACTTTATCAAACTGGTGGACGCGCACCAGGCCCCGGGTATCTTTCCCGTAGGAGCCGGCCTCCCGGCGAAAACAAGCACTGTAGGCGCAGTAATAAAGAGGAAGAGTCCCGGCTTTAAAGATCTCCTCGCGGTGCATATTGGTCAGGGGAACCTCGGCTGTGGGAATAAGGAAAAGGTCATCTTCCTCACAACAATACATATCTTCTTCCAACTTGGGGAGTTGGCCGGTGCCCACCATACATTGGCGCTTAACTAGAAATGGGGGAGAAATCTCGGTGTAGCCATGTTTGTTGATATGTAAATCCAGCATAAAATTTATCAGGGCCCGCTCTAATCTGCCCCCCCATCCCCGGTAGAGAATAAAATGGCTTCCGGAAAGTTTAGAGGCGCGGGGAAAATCAGCGATTCTTAGGGTATTAACCAGGTCCCAGTGGGAGAGGGGTTTAAAGTCAAATTGGGGTTGTTCGCCCCATTTTCTTACCTCTAAATTATCCTCAGGGCTTTTTCCTACCGGCACAGATTTATGGGGAAGATTAGGGATAAGAAGGGCTATTTTGCTTATTTTTTCATTAAATTGCCCCACTTGAGCATCTAATGCTTTTATTTTTTGGGCAACTACTTTCATCTCTTTGAACTCTGCCGCGGCTTCTTTCCCTTCTTTCTTCAACCGGCCAATCTCTTCGGAGACTACATTGCGGCGATGCTTAAGCTCCTCCGCCTGCGAGAGGAGGCCCCGCCTTTCCTTATCCCACTGGAGGAGCCCATCTACATCCGCCTCCATGCCCCGATCCTTCAGGGATTTCTTGACTACCTCCATATTCTCACGAATAAATTTTATGTCTAACATATGCCTCCTAACCCGAATAAGTCGGAATGACAAATATCAAAATTCAAAACCCAAATGGAACTTCTAAATTCTTCAATCTGGCGATAATCTCTACTCGTCTCAGGAAGATATGTCCTCTGTGGTTACAAAATTTGTCATTTATCCTCTATCTCACCATACTTTCTTGCCGAAAGAGCAAGAACTTTATGAATAAGATACTAATAGACAAACAGTTTATCCCTTAATCACTCCCAGAGGCTTCATTTTAGCTACTTTGCGGGAGAGGCCGGCTTGATGGACGACCTCAATTACCTCATTAATATCTTTATAGGCCCCAGGGGCTTCCTCGGCCAGGGTGTTCCGGCCCCGGGAACGGACGACAATGCCTTTATCCTCCATCTCCCGGAATATAGACCTTCCTCTGGCCTCTTTAACAGCCTGGTGGCGACTCTTCAGGCGACCGGCCCCGTGGCAGGTTGAGCCCCAGGTCTCCTTCATGGCCTGCTCCGTTCCCACTAAGACATAGGAATTAGTGGCCATATCTCCGGGGATAATTACCGGCTGACCAACGGCTTTATATCTCTCCGGCAAGTCGGCATGGCCGGGGGCAAAAGCTCGGGTAGCTCCTTTGCGGTGGACGAAGAGTTTTCTCTTTTCTCCCTCCACGGTATGCTCTTCAAACTTCCCGATATTATGGGCTACATCATAGACAAGTTCCATTCTCAGGTCCTTCGGTCCCCGGGAGAGCACTTTCATAAAGACCTCTCTTGTCCAGTGCATCAGGCACTGGCGGTTGGCCCAGGCATAGTTAGCCGCACAGGCCATAGCGGCGAAGTAATCTTTTCCTTCGGGAGAACTTAAGGGAGCGCAGGCTAATTGCCGGTCGGGAAGGTTTATCCCGTATTTCTGCACGGTCCGGCCCATAGTTTTCAGATAATCATCACAAACCTGATAGCCGAAGCCGCGGGAGCCGGAATGAATCATTACGGTGATAGCTCCCTTCTCCAAACCGAAAATGGCCGCCACCCGGGGTTCATAAATCTCTTCAATAACCTGAATCTCCAGGAAATGATTCCCGGAGCCCAGAGTTCCCTGCTGCTTATACCCTCGTTCCAGGGCTCGTTGGCTAACTCGGGTCGGGTCGGCTCCGGCCAGACAACCCCTTTCCTCGGTGAACTCTATATCCTCCGAAACGCCATAGCCATTCTTGACAGCCCACTGGGACCCTTCCCGCAGGAGCACCCTTTCTTCCCGGGGCGTAAGTTTCAACTGCCCCTGCCCGCCCACCCCACAGGGAATATGAGAAAAGAGGGTTTCCACCAGAAGCTTCAATTTATCCTGAATATCCGCCTGTTTCAAGTTGGTCCGCAGAAGACGGACGCCGCAGTTGATATCGTACCCGATTCCTCCCGGGGAGATGACACCCTCCTTAATATCGGTAGCAGCCACCCCGCCGATGCAATTGGAAACAACAAAATTATCGGCAATAAAATTGTGGTCAGAATGGGAAACTGTAAAATCATAAACAAAATCCTGATAAGGAATCTTTTCTTTTTTTCCGATATCATCCCAGACCATCCCGCTTTGCCCCAATCCCTCTGTAGCCTCTCTTAGATAATCCTCAAAGAAGGGAAAGCTTGCCGGAACTCGAGGGACAATTTCCCTGCCTTTGTTAAGCTTCCAACAAACATCTATAATAAATCTCCTGGTTAAAGGATTTCCCGCTAATTGAAGAGCAATTTTTTGATAACTTAACCTGTTCTTTAATAACTGAGGGATAGTTACTTTTATGGCTTCTTCCTTTTCTCTTAATATTTTTTGTTTTAACTTAAGATATTGAACAGCTACATTTGTCTTAAAAGATCTTCCCCGGTTATATTCAAAGCCAATTTTGCCCCAGAGGTTAAGAAGGTTCTCTGGTTTTGGAGAAAATATCAGTTCTAATGCCCAGGAAGTCTCTCCTTTCGTATTGATATGCTTCTTTCTTTTATCAATGTAAAGAGTTCTTACCCCAAATTCTTTTAAAAGCTTTGAAATATCCTTTAAGAAATCCTTCCCATTCTCTATTAGCTCTTCTCTTTTAGCCATAGGAAAAGTTGGGGCATTAAAATAGCCTCTTCTATGTAATCTCCTATGGGGCATCCTTAATTCACAGCCAAAAAGAGAGGCCAGAAACAGGCGCTTTTGCCAAAGAGGGGCTTTAAAAATCCATTTCGGAATTCTATAAGATTGGCTTACCTTTCTTCCTCGAGGAACTCCTAAGGTTTCTAAAAATATTACCAAACTAGAGGCATTAACAACGAATGAATAACAATCGTAATACTTATTGCTATCTGGTGAAGCCTTTTGTCTCTGAAAGTGGATAGGGCCAGGGGTATAACCAATTCTTTTTAAATCTTGTCTTACCTCTTCCAGGTCTTGGGGCTTTCCGGCAAAACTTAAAACACCATCTCCTCTCTTTCCGATAAAGTTCATTGAGCCGTCGCTAAAAACAAAGGCCATTATTTTCAAAATATAAGGGAGTTGGGGATGATTATAAGTTAGAGGTAAAAGATTGCGTTTTTTTAGTTTTTGAAGGACTATTTCAAATTTAGGGGTATGTGGCTTTCGTCCCACTTTCAACAAAGTTCTCCTAACATCTTCTTCTGAGATAATTATCTCATTAGAAGGTCTTTCGTAAGGAACACCTTGGAAGGGGAAAATGGCTACTTTCTCATTAGAAGATAATTCCTTTATGGGCTTCATTCCTAAAGGAGTAAGTAACGGATGGTCTCCCGTGGCCTTAATCTCATAGCCACTTTTAGTAGTTATTATAGATATTTCTTTGGGCTTTAATTTTATGAATCGCAAAATAGAAGTTTCAGTTGCTCTTTTAGAACTTAAATCAATTGTTTTTAGAGATTGATTACCCCAATCTCTTTCAAAATCTTCAATTGCCTGATGAAAGCCAAATTCGGTCAGTATCTTAGCATCTTTCGTTAAACAGAAGCCATACCCCCAGTGGATGTCGGGCATAGCCAGGGAATGATTGACGATGCCGGGAAGGTGGGCGACATTGGCCACCTGTTGAAGGGATTGCTCTCCTTTGATGTGCCGAAGGAGCTTCTCATCGGCATAAATGAGGCCGGGGACACGCATCCCTTTTTGGGAACTTTTAGGAATGCGCCAGCGGTAGTCAGCTATCTTTTCCAGGGGACCTGACCATTTTTCAGACGGCATTATTCATCCCTTTTTGTGAAATGCCAATGTCCCCGGTTTATCTCACGCGAGGAGTTTTGACGACTTGGCAAGGCAGGTGCAAGCGACTGCGGAGGCGTGCTTTCTGCACGCCGCACCAGGGAGCGCAGTGCCTAACGCCGCCAGGCGTCAAAAGAACCGCGTGAATAATCCGGGTCAGACATCGAAGAGCACCTCGGCCTTCCAGCCGGTTTTATCGTGGTTAATCTTCAGGTTATGGTAGGTGACGGCCTTGATTTCAGTTTTTAATTGATGGTGGGAGGGGGTAAATTTCTCTCCCCCAATGTCAGCCTGGAGATGCCGGTCATCCATCTTCTTAATCTTGAATTTGCCCGGGAGAAACTCCTCGCCGGCAAATAGATAGAGGAGTTCGCTTAAAAAACGAACCAGCAATTCCTCCTCGTTGGGAGCCTCTACGGTCAGCGAGCGGCAGAGAGGGGTTTCTACCTTTTCCCGGTCAACTATCTGGTCAAACAAGGCCCGGGCAGCGTTGATGAAGAGTTCCTCTCTCGTCTCCCCGAAAGCACGCAGGCCCAGATCCGCCGGGTGGTCAATAAGCTCATATTTTCTTTTCATAAACTAACCTCACCCCCACCCTAACCCTCCCCCATCAAGGGGGAGGGAACAGGTAAGCAGATAAGTGAAGCTATTCGCTTATGGCGGCGGTGGCCTCTCCGGGGACATTGATAACCATTCTCATATCCATGATATCAAAGGAGAGGTTGTCCAGGTCCAGGTCATCCGGCAGCTCCCGAATAGAATAAATATTTTCTCTGGGCACACCGATTATTTTATCGCGATCATCAATACGGGGCCGGCCATCCCCTTTCACCAGAAAAAAATTCTTTCCCCGAACCTTGAGCCAGTCGCTATTCATCTCCAGAACGGTTCCCACCAGGACCCTCACTCTCTGCTCAGCGAAGTATCTCTTAAACCTTATCTTAACCTTCTTACCGGCAAACATTTGTCACTCCTCCTTTCTCACAGAGGACAGAAGTCAGATGTCCGAAAACAGACAGAGCTTACCCCCTCACCTTAATCCTCTCCCCCAGGGGAGAGGGAAGGGGTAAGGGGGATTTGTCCCCGCATAGGAAACTATAAACGCCTTTTTCTGTCATTCCCCGATTCAATCGGGGAATCCAGGCTCTGGATTATCCGGTCAAGCCGGATAATGACATTTTCTTAGTAATGATTTTTGCTTTGTAGTTGCCCAATTTATTGGGCTTTTTCATCTGTCCTCTGTCCTCTATCAACTATCTTCTCTCACCACTCGTGTTACCCCTACCACTTCGTCCTCTCCCCCCAGGTTTATGAGACGTACTCCCTGGGTATTACGGCTGATTACTCTGATCGGCTCCACCGGCATACGGATAACCTTCCCCTGGGAACTAATGAGCATCAACTCATCTTTATCCACCACTCGGGCTATATCTATGACCAGACCATTCCTCTGGCTGGTCTTGATATTAATAATCCCCTTCCCTCCCCGGCCCTGGGTGCGATACCCCGAGAAAAAGCTTCTTTTCCCATAGCCATTAGCTGTAACCGAGAGGAGGGTGGCCTCCTCGCCGACGATCTCCATGCCCACCACCCGATCATTCTTCGCCAATCTTATCCCTTTCACTCCTCGGGCGGTTCTTCCTACCAGACGAACCCCCTTCTCCGGGAAACGAATAGCCTTCCCCTGCTCGGTGGCCAGCAGAACATCCTGCTTCCCCTCGGTGAGCTTAACCTCTATGAGACGGTCCTTCTCGTCCAGAGTGAGGCCGATAATTCCTCCGGCCCGGGGACGGCTGTAGGCCATGAGGTTAGTTCTTTTTACTATCCCCCTCTCGGTAGCCATAACCAGGAAGTGGTCGTCATCAAACTCCTTGACGGAAAGAAAAGCAGTTATCTTCTCCTCTGACTCCAGGGCCAGAAGGTTAACGATCGCCTTCCCCTTAGAGAGCCTCCCCGCCTGAGGAATCTCATAGACCTTCACCCAGTGAACCTTTCCGGAATCGGTGAAGAAGAGGATATAGTGATGGGTGGACGCAATAAAGAGATGTTCGATAAAATCTTCCTCCTTGGTCCCGGCTCCAATCACTCCTTTTCCACCCCGATGCTGCTGGCGATAAGTGGAGACCGGAAGCCTCTTGATATAGCCGGCGTGGCTGATGGTGATCACCATATCCTCTTCGGCAATGAGGTCTTCCCGGGAAAAGTCCGTGTCGGCGTCTAAAATCTCGGTCCGGCGCTCATCACCGAACTTCTCTTTTACCTGAAGCAACTCTTCCTTGATGACGGCCAACAATTGCCTTTCGCTGGCCAGGATAGATTGAAGCTGGACAATCTGCTTAATAAGAGCTAAATATTCTTCGTCTATCTTCTTCCTTTCCAGTCCGGTGAGCCGCTGCAATCTCATATCCAGGATGGCCTGAGCCTGCTCCCGGCTCAGCTTAAACCTTTCTATTAATTTCTCCCGGGCCTCGCTCACCTCCCGGGACTCCCGAATAGTCTTGATCACCGCATCTAATTGAGAGAGGGCTATTTTCAGTCCTTCTAAGATATGGGCCCGCAATTCCGCTTTCTTCAAGTCGTACTGAGTGCGGCGTCTGACTACTTCCCGCCGATGCCGGAGGTAGGTCTCCAGACATTCCTTGAGAGTCAATACCCGGGGGCGACCGTCCACCAGAGCCAACATAATTACCCCTACGGTAACCTGCATCTGAGTATGCTTATACAGTTGGTTGAGAATTACCTGGACTTCCTCACCCCGCCGCAGTTCCAGGACAATTCTCATCCCGTCCTTATCCGATTCATCCCTTAAGTCGGAAACCCCCTCTATCTTTTTCTCCCGGATAAGGCGAGCCATATTTTCCAGAAGACTGGATTTATTTACCTGATAAGGGATCTCGGTAATGACAATTCTCTCCCTCTCCCCCCCTTTTTTCACTATCTCCGTAAAAGCCCGGCCGCGGAGTTTAATCAGTCCCCGCCCGGAATGATAAGCGTCCCTGATCCCAGCCCGGCCGCAAATAAGCCCGCCGGTGGGAAAATCGGGACCGGGAATAATCCCCATCAACTCCTCAAAGCCTAATTCCGGACGGTCGATTAACTGTATCAGGGCTGCGACTACCTCTCCCAGGTTATGAGGAGGAATATTGGTGGCCATACCGACGGCAATCCCCGAAGAACTATTTACCAGGAGGTTAGGAATCCGGGAAGGAAGCACCTTCGGCTCAGTAAGGGAATCGTCGAAGTTAGGCATGAAGTCAGCTGTTTCCCGGTCTATATCAACTAAGAGTTCTTCGCCCAGATTGGTCATTCTCACTTCGGTATAACGCATCGCGGCCGGGGCATCGCCGTCAATAGAACCGAAGTTCCCCTGCCCATCTATCAGAGGATAACGCAGGCAGAAATCCTGAGCCATGCGCACCAAAGAATCGTAAACGGCCGTATCCCCATGAGGATGGTATTTACCTAAAACTTCCCCCACGAGGCGGGCGGATTTTCGGTAAGGTTTATTGCTGGCGAGGCCTAAGTCTCGCATGGCATAAAGAATCCGACGATGCACCGGCTTTAATCCATCCCGGGCATCGGGAAGGGCCCGTCCCACAATAACGCTCATGGCATAGTCCAGATAAGATGTCTTCATCTCATCTTCAATATTAACCGGCTCTACTTTTTCATTGCGGGTGTACATTATGTCTCCTCAGCCTTAAAACCAATTAATAATTAAAAATGTAAAATTAAAAATTAAGGAAAAATCCAGGTAACTACTCAGGTTGCCAGGTTCACGGTTGATGGCCTTATCTTCTGCCCATCTAAAACTCAATAAACTCGGTAGGGTAATAAGAAAGATCTAGTTTCTCTTGCTCCGGTATCAATCGTATTCCCCATTGTTGCATGGCCAGGGCCCCAAAAAGAACTTCGATAGTTTTCTCTTCCTCATCATCCCCAATGCGATCAATAACCATGGCTTCCGTATGGAAAGGCTTCCCCTCGATTTCGCCGACTAATACAGCGGCCTGCGAAGATACCTTCGTCTCGCCCCCCAATTTAGTATAGGTTGGATGAGGAAGGCTTGTCGTAGCAAGTTGGGCGGCAACATCAGGAATAATATAGGTGTTTCGGGCCCCTGAATCAAAAAGCGTCCATACATTCTGCCCTTGTACATTTATCGTCTGTCGAATCCGGCCCATGACCATCACCTCCATCTGGTAATGTTGATTAAGTGCTACAACTATTCAGCCACCAAGGCACCAAGACACAAAGGTAAACAATTTCCGTGCTTCCGTCCTTCCGTGTTTCTGTGGTAAGTTTTAAGCCCTTTAAAATTAACGAGTAATCTTAGTGTCTTGGTGTCTTTGTGGCCATACTTGAGTAGTTACTAAGTATTTCAAATATCCAGATTCCTTACCTCGGGAGCGTAGCGTTGGATAAATTGCCGGCGAGGCTCTACCTTGTCTCCCATGAGAGTGGTAAAAGTCTCTTCAGCCTCCACGACATCCTCTAAGACTACTTTAAGAACTGTCCGACGCTCCGGGTCCATAGTCGTTTCCCAGAGCTGACCGGGATTCATCTCCCCTAAACCCTTATAGCGCTGAACACCCAACCCCCGCCTCCCTAACTCACGCACCTTGCTAATGATATCCCAGGCCGTATAAAGAAAGTGCTCCCTTTCCTCCACTTCTATCTTGTAGAGGGGCCGGCTCTTTTCTTGAGGATGAATCATCTTTTCCAGAGCGATATCTTTGCCCTCAATGCGTTTCAGAATTTCGCTAATTTCCCGGGATTCGGCAAACTCAATAATCTCCGGCTTATTTTCCTCTTCATCTTCTTTCCCCTCTTCAAAGAGGAGCAGTTCTTTTTCGCTATAAAGATAGCGCTCTTCTCCCTCATCGCCCTCCACCCGGTAAAGAGGGAGCTTCTTGGTCTTCTCCTCCCGGAGCTTCAGGTATTCTTCAAACTTAATCCCCCGCCTTTCCACCACCCGGGACAAGCGATCCAGTTCCGCCAAATCTTTGATAATGCTTTTAATCTGGGAGCTGGTAAAAGAACGGTTATCCTCCAGGCGCACTAACCGGGCCCCGTTCAGACCTAAATCTAAAATAAATTGCTCGAATTCTTCATCATTGCCAATATAGCGTTCTACCTTGCCTTTCTTAACTTTATAAAGAGGCGGTTGAGCGATATAGATATAACCTTCTTTGATTAAGGCGTTCATCTGACGGTAGAAAAAGGTCAAGAGGAGAGTGCGAATGTGAGCTCCGTCCACATCAGCATCAGTCATAATGATGATTTTTCGGTAACGGGCCTTAGTGATGTCAAAGTCTTCCTCTCCTATGCCGGTGCCCAGAGCGGTAATTAAAGTTCTAATCTCGGCGTTGTTCAGCATCTTATCTAAACGAGCTTTTTCCACATTGAGTATTTTTCCTTTCAGGGGAAGAATAGCTTGAAACCGCTTATCCCGGCCCTGCTTGGCCGAGCCGCCGGCGGAATCTCCCTCTACCAGATAGATTTCGCAAAGATCGGGGTCCCGCTCCGAACAATCGGCTAATTTACCGGGAAGCGAAGCCACATCCAGAGCCCCCTTGCGGCGGGTAAGCTCCCGAGCCTTCCGGGCCGCCTCCCGGGCCTGGGCCGCCAGGAGACACTTTTCAATAATCTTTTTGGCCAGGCGGGGATTCTCTTCAAAAAATTCGCTCAAGCCCTCGTTGACAATAGATTCCGTAATCCCTCTAACTTCACTGTTTCCTAATTTTGTCTTGGTTTGCCCCTCAAACTGGGGGTCGGGTAGTTTCACGCTGATGACCGCGGCCAACCCTTCCCGGATATCATCTCCGCCCAAAGAATTCTTGATATCCTTAAGGAGGCCAGACTTTTTAGCATAGTCATTGGCGGTCCTGGTCAGGGCGGCTTTAAAACCGCTGAGATGTGTTCCCCCCTCCTGAGTGTTGATGTTGTTGGCAAAGGAAAATATGTTCTCGCTATAACCGTCATTGAACTGGATGGCAATCTCGGCCTTGATATTATCTTTATCCCTCTCAAAGTATATGGGCTGCTTATGAAGAAGATCTTTGTTTTTATTCAGATGCTCAACGAAAGAGGATATTCCCCCTTTATACTGAAATTGATGCTCCTTACCGCTTCTCTCGTCTTTAATGGTAATAGCGGCTCCCCGGTTAAGGAAAGCTAATTCCCGGAGGCGATTGGAAAGGATGTCAAAGCTGAAATCTATCTCTGGAAAAATTTGCTTATCCGGCTTAATAGTGACCCGGGTTCCGGTCTTCCTGGTTTTCCCAATGACCTCTAATTTAGTAACCGGATGGCCGCGCCGGTATTTCTGCTGAAAGACTCTTCCCTCTCTCTTTACCTCTACTTCCAGCCATTCCGAAAGGGCATTAACCACCGAAACACCTACTCCGTGTAACCCCCCGGCCACTTTATAGGTTCGGTGGTCAAATTTTCCCCCCGCATGCAGCATGGTCATCACCACTTCCAGGGCCGGCTTCTTCTGCGTCCGGTGTAAATCGACGGGGATGCCTCGGCCATCGTCAATAACGGTAACGCTATTATCCGCATGGACAATCACCTCTATATTATGGCACTCTCCCGCCAATATTTCATCAATACTGTTATCCACCACCTCGTAAACTAATTGGTGCAAGCCCCGGCTGGCAGTATCGCCAATATACATACTGGGACGCTTACGCACCGCTTCTAAGCCTTCCAGGACCTTTATAGTGGTAGCATCATATCTCTCTTTAGCCATAATAATCCCCTTCCAGCATCCCTGTCAGGTATTATCAAAAAACTAACCACAGACTTGCCTGCCCTGCCTACCGACAGGCAGGCGCAGGCAGGGAGCACAGAGAATTAAATTTTACTCTGTAACCTCTGCGGTTTATCTTTCATCTTTTATTTAACAGTGTTTTTTATTATGCCATATCGTCCCCTCGCTGTCAAACCTTTTTTGTTTTATTGTTAGACAAAAGATAAAATTAGACTCTGAGAAGAAACTGGATGCGGTAGAAGTGGTTAAAAAAGATTGACAGGGAGGCAAGGCTTTGATACAGTTAGACAGGATACAGCCAAACTGTCAAACTAACAAATTGGGCTGTCAAACAGGTATTTATCTGTGGTTATGAAGTTTTCTTGCCGGAAAGGAGATAAATGGATTTATCGCAACTGGTTATCTGGATACCGGTTTTTTTCCTGGCTCTGGCCTTTCATGAGGCTTCCCACGCCTGGATGGCGGATAGATTAGGCGACCCCACCGCTCGGAGCGAGGGTCGAGTAACCCTGAATCCCCTTCCTCATATCGATCCCATGGGGACAATATTTATGCCTTTGCTCATTATCTTTTTCGGAGGAGGTTTTTTGATAGGCTGGGCTAAACCGGTGCCGGTTAATCCTTACAACCTGCACTATCCTAAGCGTGATTATATGTTGGTGTCTTTGGCCGGGCCGGCGGCGAATGTATTGACCGCGGTTACTTTTGCCATTCTCTTTCATCTGGTCGTTTTTATTTTACCGGGGTTGCCTCAGGCCCTTTCTGAGCCTCTGCTCCTTTTTTTAGTGATTGGCGTCAGACTCAATCTTCTTCTGGCCTTCTTTAATCTCATTCCGGTTCCCCCTCTGGACGGTTCGGGGATCTTGCAGGGGCTCTTGCCGGAGCGGTATGAGATTATGCTTCAGCAGATAAGGCCCTATGGGTTTTTTATTCTTATTTTCTTGTTTATGATGGGCGCCCTTGATATAATTTGGGCGATAGTAGCTAGGCTATCCGGCCTCCTTTTAGGGTTAGGCTAATGGCTAAGGAATGTATTCTGAGCGGGCTGCGGCCAACAGGGGAGGTGCATTTGGGGCATCTCCTGGGCGTCCTTAATAAGTGGGTGGAGTTTCAGGAAAAACATCATTGTTTCTTCATGGTAGCCGATCTGCATGCCCTGACCACTAACTATGCTCATCCTCAGGGGATAGGGGAAAATATCCGGGAGAATGTGCTGGATTGGTTAGCCGCCGGCCTGGATGCGGAGAAATGTACTATCTTCATCCAGTCTCAGGTGCCTGAGCACGCCCAGTTGCATCTATTGCTTTCTATGATTACTCCACTCCCCTGGCTGGAGAGAAATCCCACCTACAAAGAACAGCAGGAGGAGCTGAAAAGCAAAAACTTGTCCACTTACGGATTTCTGGGCTATCCCATCTTGCAGATAGCCGATATCCTTCTTTATAAGGCTACCTCCATTCCGGTGGGGGAGGACCAGCTTCCTCATCTGGAGTTAGGGCGGGAGATCGTCAGGCGCTTTAATAACCTTTACGGCCAAACCTTTATAGAGCCTCAACCGATTTTAACGAAGACGCCCAAACTCCTGGGACTGGATAACCGCAAGATGAGCAAGAGTTATCATAACTATATCGCTTTAAGCTCTCCGCCCGAGGTTATCAGGGAAAAAGTTCTCCGGATGATTACCGATCCGGCCCGGGCCAGGAGAGCCGACCCGGGCCACCCGGAAATCTGCAACGTCTGCACTTATCAGGACTTTTTTAATTCAGAAAGGGTGGCAGAGTTAACCGAGGACTGTCGGGAAGCGAAGATTGGCTGCACCGATTGCAAAAGGGAATTGGCCGAAGTTTTGATAAAATATTTGGAGAAGTTGCAGGACCGCCGTAAGCAGTTGCAGAGCGAGCCCGGTATAATCCGAAATATCCTCGCAACTGGATACGAGCGAGCGCAGAAATTAGCTTCAGCAACTTTAAAAGAAGCCCAGGAAGCCATGGGCCTTAAACTTTCAATGACAAATCACAAATGACAAATAAATGACAAAATTTTGGAATTTGGATTTTGACATTTGGATTTTG
>CAZUTJ010000006.1:0-14038 GCA_964622875.1 uncultured bacterium | reverse complement strand
CAAGCGGCAGAGGCGGATGTGTTTCGGAGGTGAAAAAAGTTATTTCATCAGTAACTCCTTTATGTTTTTCAAACAAATTCAGGAGTTCGTGAAAGCGCTTTTCAGGCAGCCATTGACCTGTGCCTATCCTGAAAGAGATAAATGCTTTTTCAATTTTAGATTCCATCTCGCTCCTTCCCCTTTCCCCTTTACCCTTGTGCAGGCAGACTCCTGGTTTTGTCAAATGTCAAGATTTGACCCCTGAAATTTCTGAAATTTTCTTTATTTTTTCACTCAGACTCAAGGCCTCATTATGGCCTTAATTATCTCTTTCTTTTCAATTCTTTCAAAGGTCTCTTTCCAGTTATCTAATGGTATTCCAGTGGTGAGAATAGACTTAATATTGATACGGCCGGCCTTGAACATGGATACTGAACCCCGCCAGGCATCAAAAGATGAACTCAAGCTGAAACTAATATCGCCGGCCTTTGACATCGCTTTTTTCCAGGCAATTTGAGAAGTTTCTTCTTTAGAAAAACCAAAAACGACTATTCTGCCCCTCCGGCGAATCAAGGAAAATGCTTGATTGATAACCTTCTCTGACCCAACTGTATCTATAACAATGTCTGCACCTATCTCCCCGGTCATGTCCATAACCTTTTCCAGCGGGTTTTCTTCATCAGAATTGAGCACATAACCGCAAGGCAAGTTTCTGGCTGCTTTCAGCCTAATGGCACTGGTTGACCTTCCCACCAATACTACTCTGCCCGGGGCGACTGCATTAGCCATCAGAGCACAGAGAATACCTGAAAAACCCGGACCAAAGATAACGGCAAAATCAGAAGGTTTCATCATTCCTCTTAAGAAAAGGGCCTGATAGACAGCCGCGGTTGGTTCCATAGCAGCGGCTTCCTCATAGGAAATATTTTCTGGGACCTTATGAAGAAGGGTGGGAGGAAATTTTATATACCTTGTAAAGGCACCATCAATTCCCCATCCTGGTGAACGCTTGGCCATGCATACTTCCATATGACCCTGGCGGCAGTTATAACAATTGCCGCAGGCCCCGATATGGGGCTCTCCCGTTACCCGGTCTCCAACATCAAAACCTAGCACATTTTTTCCCTTTTCAACAATCTCACCGGAGAATTCATGCCCAAGTATCACCGGCGGCCAGCAAGGAAAACGGCCATGGTAGATATGGATATCAGTGCCACAGATACCAGCCGCTTTTACCTCTACGAGAACTTCATCAGGTTTAATCTTCGGCCCGGGAACTTCCCTTATTTCAACCTTACCAACCCCGTGAGCATATTTGACTAATGCCTTCATTGGATAAAATCCCTTTAACTTTAGATTGCCTCATTTCTATTTCGTTATATTCATCATAGAGGCTATTGCTTCCACTATCTTTTCCGGGTCCGGAACGATATATTTCTCCAGTGGGGGACTGAATGGTACAGGCACACTTGCCGTGTGCAGACGTTTTATCGGTGCATCCAGGCTGTCGAAGACATCGCTTTGGACTATAGCGGTAATTTCCGCCCCAACCCCGCAGGGGGAATAACCTTCGTCAACTATTAGCAACCGGCCGGTTTTTATGACTGAATTGATAATTGTCCTCTTATCCAATGGCACCAGGCTGCGCAGGTCTATGACCTCAAGACTTATATTCCTACCTCCAAGAATCTCAGCCGCTTCAAGGGCGTGAGAGACCATAAGACCCAGGGCGACAATGGTTACATCTATCCCTTCTCTTACAACTGAAGCCTGGCCTAAAGGTAACATATAGTCTTGCGCCGGCACATCTCCTTTGATATTAAGTAAACCTCGGTGTTCGAGGACAATCACCAGATTGTCATCAATTATGGCCCTTGTTAGAAGTCCTTTGACATCATAGGGCGTTGAGGGCATGACCACCTTTATCCCCGGTATATATATAAACCAGGGATGTAGGGGCTGCGAGTGGTGAGGACCTCCTGAACGGAGTATACCAAAAACTGCGTTTATAGTCATGGGCATACTGAATTGTCCCCCGGACATGTATCTTATCTTGGCCGCCTGATTTACTATCTGGTCCATAGCCACGGTCGCAAAATCAATATACATCAAATCCACTATTGCCCTGGACCCGCAGGCGGCTGCACCGGCGCACATACCGGTAAAGGCTGATTCTGAAATAGGCATATCCAGCACCCGCTCCGGGCCAAACTCCTCATACAGTCCTTTAGTATGGGCAAAACATCCACCACGCTCGGCAATCCCTTCACCGACAATAAACGAACTTCTGTCCTTTCGCATCCCGGCGGCAAAACCTTCACTTATTGCTTGTAAGTAAGTTATCTGACGCAAAATCATCTACCTCCCTTAGGTAAAAACGTAATCCAATGCTTCCTCAGGCTCCGGATAGGGGCTTTTGGCAGCAAACCTGACCGCCTCTTCTATCCTGGCTTTGACCTGCTCTTCCATTTGGGTGATTGATTCTTTGTCCATAATATTATTTTCTGTCAGATGCTGAGAAAATAATTTAATGGGATCTTTGGTCAGCCAGGCATCTACTTCTTCCTGCGTCCGGTAACCGGTTCCCGGCTCACCTACATAATGGCCGAAGTGGCGGTAGGTCTTGCACTCTATGAGGGTTGGGCCCTGGCCGGCTCGGGCCTGGTCAACAGCCTGGCGGGTATTTTCATAAACTTCCAGGACCTTGTTTCCGTCAACAACTTTTCCCGGAATACCATAACTCTGGGCCCGGTCGGCAAAATCCGTTGTCAGCGTTGCCTCTCTCACCGCCGTGGTCGTGGCATACAGATTGTTTTCACAGACAAAAACAAGGGGTAGGTGTTGTACTGCTGCCAGGTTAATTGATTCATGGAAGGTCCCTTGATTAGCGGCTCCATCTCCAAAAAAACAGACACTAACCTGGCCTGTTTTGCGTAATTTTGCATGTAACCCCGCACCGAGTGGCAGGGGCAGACCTCCTCCCACCATACCGCTTGTGCCTAATATGCCTATTTCCCGGGCAAATATGTGCATACTACCACCCCGGCCCCGGCAGTAGCCCGTGGCTTTACCATACAGCTCAGCCATCAATCTGTTTATATCCGCCCCTTTGGCAAGGCAATGGCCGTGACCCCGGTGGGTACTGACGATATAGTCATCTTTTTTAAGTACAGCACAAACACCAACCGCAGTTGCCTCTTCGCCAACATATATATGAGCGAAGCCAGGGATGTGTCCCTGCATAAAGTGTTTCTGCACAGCTAATTCAAAATGCCGAATAGTGAACATCATGCGCAGGAACGCTTTTTTCTTTTCACTTGATATCATCTGCTTTATCTCTTCCAGTACTTTGTTAAAAATGCTACTAAGACACCAAGGCACAAAGAAGCCAGTATAATAGCGGTAAGATATTACGGAGAAAGAATGCTTTGTGCTTCTGTGTTTGGGTAAGTTTCTACCTGGTAAATGCTGGGGCTAGATTTCCATTCAAGGCATTTGTTTTTCATAAAGTATTACGTTTGTTAGAGTTATTTTTGTGTCTTCGTGCCTTTGTGGCAAGAATTTAACAAAATAGAGTCTTCTTTTTTCAAGGCCCCATTGTAAATTGTGACTTCGTTCATGAATATTATGGATAGATAAATGTCTCACCCGGTGAAAGCAATCTGACCGGGATTCCCTCTTTTTCTGCAATTTCCATAAAACGAGCCGGATTACCATTATGCTCGGCAAACATCCAGAAATGAGAAGGAATAACCAGTTTTGCGCTCATATACTTAGACAGTAGAACAGCCTCTTTTTCATCAAGGTTGCCGAATTGACCATTAATCGGGGAGATGATCACCTCCGGTTGCTTGCTTTTAACATAGTCCATTTTTTCCGGCCGATAAGCGGTATCACCACAATGATACACCACCACCCTACCAAAATTAAATAAGACACCTAATGCATCTGGAGATAGTTCACCGTGGTCAGCGAAAACACCGGCAATAGAAAAACCCTCCTCGACTATGGCTTTCCCTGTTTCCAATTTCATTATACATTCCGATTTAATCCCCAGGGCCTCAAACTTGACCAGGCAGGATGGGGGTCCTATGAATTTTGCCTTACAGTTCTTGGCTATCATAGGAATAGCCTCCGGGTCAAGATGGTCGGGGTGGTCGTGAGTGCAGATAACAAAATCTGCCTTTACTTCCTCTGCCTTTATAGGAGAAAGTGACAATCTCTTAAATCCACACAATCTTTCTACGGCATCAGAAAGATAGGGGTCTATATAAATGACTTTACCTCTGTCAGTCTTTATAGCAAAACCAGCCTGGCCCAGCCACCATATAGCAATATTGTTTTTAGAGAGAGGTGTTTTTTCAATTTTATCTTTTAAACTTGAAGCGCCCATTAATTAGTTATCCTTACCTTTTACTTCTTTTCTTGTCGTCTAGTAAAGTATAAACCACGAGATTTCACGAGATTTACACAGAAAACGAATTAATGTCTAATTTTTTCAATTTTAAGTTCAAGTCTAGGAGTTTCAAAGTTGCTTAAAATCCCCCTCTTTCCCCCTTTATTAAAGGGGGATGTAAGGGGGATTTAGTTGCGAAACCTAATTTCTAATCTGGTGATAATCTGTGTCCTCTGTGGTTACGAAGTTTTCTTGTTTTTTTACTCGTACTTCACCAATAATATTTAAGACCTCACCAAACGGGTCATAGGCGAGAATGCGCAGTTCAAATCCCTTTATCTTTCCGGCTAATGCCCGGGCAATCTGTCCCAGGCCTACCAGGCCCAGGGTCTTTCCCTTTTTTCCTTTATTGCACTTATCCAAATTCCGAAGCTGTAAATTTTCTCTTGCCTCCACTTACTCTCGGTCATACCCGAGAGTAACACATTAAAACAGAACCGGGGGCATCGGGAATAGTGATTGGCATCTTTGCCAATTTTGCGCCAGACAGCCGTTTGCGGGGCGTATTATCAAATGTTGAGGTAATGCTAACCTCGTATTCCACTTCGATGTCAATCGCCTGCAGGGCAATATCCATGGTTGGGAAAGGGCTCTCATGACGGCGCAGAAAGACTGCAAAACCCCGGCCTAAATCCGGCCGATGATACTGGTAGGCGCACCAGTCATGATAGATAACTGTCAGTGGCAAAAGCGGATAGAAATCTCCTAAGAATAATGGCCGCAACCGCTTCAGCTCAGCGAGTGCATGCTGAGCGTTTTTAACAGGAAAACTTTCTGTCCGAATGTCACAGTAAGGAACAATACCCACAGCCATGGCGCTGCGAAAATCGTAGGGGGTAAAGGTCCACACTGCCGCCGCATGTAACGGCACCCAGCGAGATAACCCGGCAGTTTGCACCTGGTCACCCACCTGGAGCCCACGGCCGTGTGCCGGGCCGCCGATGTCGGAAAAATCACTCCTCCACAGAGGAAACGACCTGGTGGTAGTCTCCAGGTCAATCCGACGGCCACCGCTGGCACAGTTGTCAATAGCCAATCCCGGGTGGCGCCGACGTAGATCATCCCACATCGCGTAGAGACCCTCCAGGTATTTAATTTCAGTCAGGCCGACCCGAGTGGGCGAATCGGCTGCCTTCCAGTAAGGCAGGGGGTCAAAATTAAAATCCTGACGGTAGATGTCCACTCCTGAGTCAACAATAATTTTTGAAATAAGAGCGGTCATGTAGGCCCGGGCCTGGGGTAGGCCAAGGTTGAAAAGGCGGTTGTTATGATCGTGGTCAGAGCGAAGCAGAAACTCCGGATACTCCTTTTCAATCTGCGTTCCTCTATAAACACGTTCGGGCTCAAACCAGAGAATAAACTTCATCCCTTTTTCGTGCGCTGCATCACTTAAGGGTTTGAGTCCGCGCGGAAAACGGCCCGGATTGACATACCAATTCCCAACTTCCTGATGCCATTCCCCTCCCGAGCCATACCAACAAGCATCCAGCCAGTAGGCTTCCACCCCAAGTTTAGCCGCGCCGGTAATAGCTTTCCTCTGGTCCTCTTCACTGACTGTCTTTGTCTTGTAATAAGAGGACATCGTATTGTGCGCTACCGGCGGCAGGGCTATCTCACCTTCCCTGCCCGGGGTGTAGTGAGCAAGGATAATCCTGCGCAGAAGGTTATTGCCGCGGATAGGAGCGTCACCATGCCAGGGAATCAGCAGAATACGCGGGGTGCGGATTTGTTCGCCGGGAAGCAGACAGAGGTGGGTACGCTCCATACCGGCGAAAACCCGCAGTGCCTTTCCCCGGCGGTCAAATGTGGCGGCCCACTGTCCGGACCAGCCAACCGCGAGAATAAACCCGCCGCCGGGCCACTGTAGATTCATGAAAGGCAACACCCCATTGGATGAACGGCCACCGGTGGGGGCAAGCGAAACTTTCTGTTGAGGGTGAAGTTCGTCGGTGATTGGCAGAAAATCATCCATCTGGCAGGCACTACCTTTGGCATAATGGAGGAATATTTTCTCCTCAGCAGGCAGCGGCCAGGTGGTGTCAAGTGGAAAGATTGCTTCAATGATCGGGGTAACGACCGTGCCCTTATTGGCAAACTCAAGCACCCACTCAACGGCCGGGAAGTTCTCAAATGTGCGAACATGGGCTGTAACACCCAGATGGGTCACCGGATCTGTAAAGAGGCAATGCCGGACTTGCCCTCCCCTCGTCTGTTCGCTGGTCTCGCTATACTTCCACTTTGACATCAATACCGTCGAGGCCTGGTTATTATACCGGAAAGATAGGGGAGGAAGTGCCGGGTTCCATGTAAAAGTTCTAACCATTTATATTTTCCTTTCTTTATACCCGTCGGGCCGGCCGTTGGATGAGTTCAAATATTACTCCGCCTATTTTTGCCGTATCCAGATAAGCAAAGCCTCCGTGAGGTGTGCGGCCATTCTGAAGTACCCTAAGGCCCATCTTCTTATAACATTCCACCCTCCGGTTCATGTCTTTTACATCAAAACCAAGGTGATGAAGTCCTTCGCCTCTCGTTTCCAGAAAATCGTGGTAGATAGTCGGGCCGGTAAGGGGTTGAACCAGTTCCATCTCTAGCGGGCCTAAAGAACAAAAACCCATTAGCCATTCAGAGTCTACCGGTTTTTCATAATAAAACTTATCCGTATAACTTATCTCAGGTCTTACAAAGGGCCCTAATCTTAGAGCTTTCTCATAATAAACAATAGCTTTATCCAGATCACGCACCACTAGGCCTATCTGACTCATATCCGGTAAACTTAACATTTCTTTGATTTCTTCACTAACTTCCATAATGTATTCACTCCCTTACTTTTTGGTTGAGGCCCGGGCGGTGCCGGTAGTAAACCCGCCGTCAATGAGGATAATCTGACCGGTTATATAGTCTGAGGCATCTGAAGCCAGGAATACAACCGTCCCCTCTAAATCTTCCATTTTTCCAGTGCGGCGCAAGGGTATCCTTTCGGTAATATAATCTACCCATTCCTTATCTTCATAAAGGACCCGCGTCTGCTCGGTCCGAAACCAACCCGGGGCCAGGACATTGACATTTATACCATCTGGCCCCCACTCTGCCGCCAGACTTTTGGTGAGTTGCAAGACCCCTCCCCGACTGGCACAATAAGCGTTTATATGAGGATAGGCAAAAACACAGGCCGCTGAACCTATATTGATAATTTTCCCTTTCTTTTGTTTTATCATCCGGGAAGCTACAGCCTGGGAACAGAAAAAAACGCCCTTTAGGTTTGTATCAAGGACCTTATCCCACTCTTCCCAGGAAAGCTCCCGGGCAGGTTTGCGGATATTACATCCGGCATTATTGACCAGAATATCTATTTTGCCGTAAGTGGTTATGGCCTTTTTGGCCATAGATTTAATATCCGCATGAATAGTAACATCCAGCTTTAGAGGAAGAACTCTTCGGCCCATTTTTTTTATCTCTTGACAGAAGGGTTCCAATGATTCCGGGTTCCGGCTGGTAACTACCAGGTCAGCTCCAGCCCGGGCCAAAACTCTGGCCATGAACTGCCCCAAGCCGCGGCTCGCTCCGGTTACAATGGCTGCCTTACCACTCAAATCTAGCAAAGATTTCATCTTTTTGCTTTCGTTCGCTTCAAAAATCCCTCGCATATCCACAGGTCCATCCCCCATCCACTGTCAGGATGTGTCCGGTGATATATTTACTCTCCCCACCGGAGAGAAAGAGAACAGCATTGGCTATATCCTCCGGTTTGCCAGGGCATCCGAGGGGAATGTGAGAAAGCATTTGCTTAACCATTTTCATCTGAGCTGCATCTTTCCGGTAAAAGAGTTTCTTGGTGGCTTGAGTGAGAATTGAACCCGGGGCGACCGCATTAACATTAATTCCATACGGTGCCAGTTCCAAGGCCATAGCCCTGGTGAGATTATGCACTGCCGCCTTAGCCGCAATGTAGGCAATCTGTTTTCTAGCCGGGATGCTGCCAAAAACAGAACCGATGTTGATAATCCTACCTCCTTTCTGTTTTATCATCACCCGGGATACGGCTCGAGAGCAGTAAAAGACCCCATTGAGGTCAACGCCTAATACTCTTTCCCAATCCTCTGTAGCATATTCGTCAATATTGACGCGATTTCTTATCACATTAACCCCAGCATTGTTGACAAATATATCTATTTTTTTGAACTTTCTGACCGCACTTTTAATAAGCCCCTGAACACTCTCCAGGTTAGAAACATCGGTGTGGATAAATTCACATTTGCCGGGAGCAAATAATTCCGCTGCTATCTTTTTCCCCTCTACCTTGTTGATATCAGCGATGATAACCCGAGCAGAATTCTCAAGCATCAATTTTGCACAGGCTTTACCAATGCCGCAGGCAGCACCTGTAATAACTACCACTTTATCGGTTAAATCTACTTTCATTATTCAACCTATCCTATGAGAACCTTCAGGATTTCCTTAATTCTTTCTTTATTTCCCTTAAATGCCCAGACCTGGCTCCTATCCATACATTTATTCTTTCCATTGCTTCCCCCAATGGCAGGAGAGTGATACTCTAATTCTCCGAAATCCCCTAATTTCCCATCATCATTATAACACTGAACCGCATAGCCGGAATCACTAAGGTCATCCCAGGGCACATCAATGTAGTTCCCTGAAGGATTGACCGGAAAATTTCTTACCACGAGCGCCATTTCATCGTTATCCAACGAAGAAAGGTATCCCATACGGCCCAGCACTGCCGTCGCTTTAACCCCAATCTTATGACGGCTCCTGGCATCAATAATAAATCTGATGGAATTTGGTTCAACCTTTAAACGCTTTGGACCGGTCCTCTCAAAGTAATCACGGGGCGGCGATTTAAAAAGAGTAGGAATGATTATTTCTCCACCGGCAGGGACCTGAATCAAGTTCCAGATGCCTAATTGAATATCTTTGTCAAGATGACCGATAATCTCCAGGGTTGTCTCTTGTTCATAGCCAATGAATTCAACCTTTCCGGATATAAAGTTAAATCCGGTTTCATAACGAAGAGGGTTTTGAATGGTGCGAATAGTCTTGCTTAATTCTATTTTACACCTCTTCTTCAGACGGTGAACCATCACCTCTGCCTGATTTTTCATCTGAACTTCTCTTCCCTTGCCGGTAACTAAATAATTCCCCGGGTCAATTGAACCTGGCACCTCATATGTATTTTGGGCATCATCCGGATTTTTAATGAATAAGTCTATTTCAGGAGAGACCCAGGTGCGGTCACCTCCGCTGTTCTTCCAGATGGAACTTTTAAAGAAATTCTCAGTTTTATCAGCCTCTACCAACTGTGGATTTACCCAGAAAAAGTTTTTACTGCTGGCGGTGAAAATTCCTAATACCCGGCCGCCATAAGGAAGAATGAATACAGAACCGCACTCTTTCCCCTTAAGTTCAATTAATGGGTAGCCGGCTATTTCGAGGTTTTTACTCAATGCTGATGGGGTAATTTCCATACTTCTTTACGCTTTCAATAAATGCCCGATAATTTTCAATGGGAATGTAATAGCAAATAGTGTTTGAGGAACCTATAGCGTAACCGCCGCCTGGTGCCAACCGTTTTATATGTTCTTTAACCTCCGCCTCTATCATTTCAGGTGTGCCCCGGGTGAGCACTTCTCCCACATCGATGTTACCGATAATTGCCAGGCGTTTATAATATTTTCTCTTTATCTCATAGATATCCATAGCTTTGGGTTCAATCGGATGAAGCACATCTACGCCAAGCTCTATCAGGTCATCAATCACCTCGGTCAGCCGGCCGCAACCGTGGTAGATATAGGGCAAACCAGCTTCATGAGCTATCCCGGCCATCTTTCTCATATGAGGAAACAAGTACTGACGAATGTAATCCGGTGAAATCATCGGAGCTTCGGCATAAGCAAAATCATCGGAATACCAGAGAGCAATTACCTTTTTCTTCCTAACCAGTCTCCGGGCCACCTCTACCTGAATCGTCCCGATACGCTCGAAAACCTCCCCGACAAAGGAAGGGTTCTCAATGAAGGTCATACAGAAGTTTTCGAATCCCATCAATATCCAGGAGCGGGCAAAAATCCCCCCAATTCCACCGATAATAGCCATACCTTGCGGAAGGTGTTCTGCCGTATAGTCCAACTTTGAATAATCAATCCTCTCCGGGTCGGGCCAATGGTAATTTTTCAAGTCTTCCCTGGTGCGTAAATGCTGGGTCGTATGGGAATCGAAGGATATGTCCTCGTGCTGCTCCTGAGCGTCCCTTCTAATGTCAGTGCCGAAGGATAATACCGGAGGAATCCCTGGAAATTCATAGGTAGGTTTCTGATAAATGTAATCGTACCCGGCTTGGTAATAAAATTGGATTTCGTCATCAAGCGTCTTTATTTTTCTGCCCAGAAATTGTTCCTGGATAGGATGATCGACGGTCAGTTCCATCATAGGAACGCAATCAGGCTCTTCAAAATTAAATGTTCTAAGTAGGCGCTGATAATCCGGCTTACTCATTTTACCCCTCAGGTCTTAAGGTTTTAACAATACTTTGTTTGCTCCTCCTTTTCTCTCCATGGCTGTTTTGAAAGCCTCCTCATAATCGTTGAGAGAAAATTCGTGAGTAATGATATCCTTAATTTTATGGCGATTCAGGTTTAACAGCTCAATGGCCCGGGTGAAAGTATGGGCAGTATATCCAAAAACGCCGCGCACAGTTACTCCTTTGAATACGAAATAATCGCTGTCAATCTCAAGTTTTTTCCCAGTTCCGGCTACCCCGGCTAAGGCTACTTCACCCCCGAGTCTTACCGCATTCAAAACCAACTTAACTCCCTCAACTTTTCCTGAAGCTTCAAATACGATATCGGCTCCTTCCCCCTCGGTTAAACTCTTAATCTTTTTAAGGGGGTCTTCCTTTTTGATGTTTATGGCATGGGTGGCGCCAAGTTTTTTGCCGAGAGTGTTTCTCTCATCTCGAGTGCCAATGATTATTAATTTCCCCGGGGTGAAGATTGAGTAGAAATTTACCGCAAGTAGTCCTATCGGTCCTGGACCAACCACAGCGATATTCATTCCCGGCTCGGGGGCAGACCGACTGACGCCATTCCAGGAGCAGGAAGCCGGTTCAGCCAGCGCTCCCATCTCAAGCGAGAGGGTTTGGGGAAGTTTATAGACCATGTGCTCAGGCGCGACGGTATATTCAGCGAACCCGCCGTTTTTAGTATAACCGATTTCAGACCACGCCTGGCCGCGATTCTCAATACAATAATTAGTCCAACCAGCCCGGCAATATTTGCAAACATTGCAGTTGTAGAAAGGGCGCACAGCCACCCGCTCTCCTGGTCTTATAGAAGTTACTTCCGCACCACATTTTTCCACCACCCCTGAAAATTCATGCCCCAGGACCACTGGATATTTTATGCACGGTTCCGGTCGTATGCCATAGAAAGCCTCAATGTCGCTACCGCAAATCCCAGCAGCAGCAACCTTTATCAGAACCTCTCTTGGCCCCCACTCGGGAATAACCAGATCGACCAGCCGCATCTTCTCCGGCTTCTCAATTAAAACTGCTTTCATAAACATAACAGCCTCCTGGCTGTACCGGACTTTGGCAAAATTGAATTCTGCCCGCTGAAAATGTAAATTTGGTTTAGATTTCTACATTTCCTCCTTTTAAGTTTTGCCTCATTATAGCACATTTCTCTCTCCTGGCAATTTTTTTATTTAGCTCCGGACATTCAATCACGGCGCTCTAAGAATAGCAAAAACAAAGGGATCAGGTCTCCGCTCTGGACAAAATAACGAATTTTATTTAACATTCGGTATACAAACACCGGCCTCAGCAAACTTTTCCGCCATAGCTTCACCAAACCCCGACGAGGCCCCGGTAATAACGATTACTTTTCCTTTTAATTCCTTTTCCATGACTACCACCCTCCTTTTTTTGATACATTGTTTTTTTCGTCACCCAAAAACGCGCCGTTCGACCCCCGGTAAATTTGACACTTTTCCCGCAATTTCCCCGGTCCTAAAGGCTTAATGTAGAATTGGGGGACACCATACTTAATTCTTTTCGTAACTACTTAGGTTGCCAGGTTCACGGTTCACGGTTGGTAGATAATTGAGTAGTTGAGTAGTAAATAAAGCCCACTTAACCATTAACCGTGAACCCCGGAACTTTAAACCTGAATAGTTATTTCTTTTAGTAATGATTTCTGCAAAAGCCTACTTGAGTCCTGCCTGCCTGTGCGTCACACGCAGACAGGTATCCATCACGTCAGGAAAGTTATGACGAGCCCGTCCTGGGCGGGTGAGGAGAATTTTCTTGACAAAAGCAGCATTATAGTATATTAATAGAGAATGATATTATACAAAATTTTTTTGACGCCTTTTAATTATTATCAGCGGATAAAGGGGAAATCAAAGATTCCCCCAAATTCGTCTATCGGCAAACTTCTTTTATCCGTGAGCCGTTAGATAAAATTGCGGCCCTGTATTTTTGGAATAAGAAGTGGGGAGGATACCGGATGGAAATTGCGATAAAAGCCATTGAAACAACAGGAACAATTGACGCTCGGCATCAGCTCGTTTTGGATAAACCGCTACCCATGGTCGGCCCAAGCCAGGTCCGTGTTATCATCCTTCTGCCTGAAGAGGCTGACATAGACGAGATGGAGTGGCTTCGAGAGGCAGTTGCCAACCCAGCTTTTGATTTTCTAAAGGAACCTAAAGAGGACATCTACACACTTGCCGATGGGAGGTCGTTTTATGACTAAGGGTAAAGTGGTCTTGGTGCCCTTTCCCTTCGATGACCTTTCGGCGGACAAGGTAAGGCCGGCAGTATGCTTGACCGACCCCATCGGCCCGCATCGCCATGTTATCCTGGCGTTTATCACCAGCCGGATACCGACCGATCTGCTGGAATCAGACGTGGTGCTGGATTCGGGTCAGACGGACTTCGCCACAACAGGGTTGCGAGTGACCTCTACACTCCGCTTGTATCGTCTGATGACGGTTACAACGGCATTGATTCGGCGGGAATTGGGAGAGTTATCGCCGCGGATGCAGGATGAGGTAGCTAAGAAGCTAGGGAAACTGTTTGGTTTGCCGTAGGAGATGGGCCGTAACTTCATCTAACAACGTGTTTGCGCTTCGGGCTAAAGCCAAATGCTTTTGGCGCTTCGCAAACACACGAGCCGTTAGCCGATATTTTGAATGCCGTTTTAGAATCGGGGGGACACCATACTTAATTCTTTTCGTAACTACCCAGGTTGCCAGGTTCACGGTTCAAAGGTTCAGAGTTGCTTATTTAAAAGCTTAGGAATTTCAAAGTTACTTTGTGAAAGCTCAGTCAACCCCGTCATTGCCCGGCTTGACCGGGCAATCCAGTTATAGCTACATGGTATTGTCCAGATTATCCGGTCAAGCCGGATAATGACCGGGGTGAGCTTGCTCACCTGGATTACGGGCAGGCAAGCCTACCCCTACGGGAAGAAAAAGTCAGCCGCCGCAGGCGGCCTAATTTGTTAGGCTCTTCTCCCAAAATAGTAGTAAAGGGTAGTTTTCGTAGTTGTTTGGCCATATCTTTTACCCAATCTATTATGT
>CAZUTJ010000005.1:6367-14295 GCA_964622875.1 uncultured bacterium | reverse complement strand
TTTGACATCAAGATCACGGATTCAGAGCACCCTATCACCAGAGGACTACCTTCAGTATTGAAGGATCATCCTGACGAAATCTACCAGGGCTTGGTTCATATGCACGAGACACCATATAAGACGATTGCTACAGCCCACTCGTCACTGGAATCGGGAGGCATCGGGAATGACGAGCCGGTGCTCGTAGTTAAAACGTACGGCAAAGGCCGGATTTTCCACTGCATTCTGGGTCATGTTTGGCCAGGCCAGGTTATGGACACATTCGCTAATCCGGATTTCCAGCGAATTCTCTGGCGCGGATGTGAATGGGCGGCAACCGGCGAAGTAATGACACAGTAGGAGGTGAGTCATGTATAAGGTTGGCCTGGTCGGTTTAGGAAATATTGCCGCTGGATATAGTGGGCCGGAGGATACTGCTCCGTACACTCATGCCGGAGGAATTAATCACAGCGACAAGGTAGAGCTTGTCGCTGTCGCTGATATCTCGGAGGAGGCCCGAGAGAAGTTTCGGGCTAAGTGGGGCAAGTGCTTCCCCAGGACAAAATATTACCCTAGTTTCAAGGAGATGCTCAACGCCGGGGAGTTGGACATTGTCACCATCTGCACACGCGGCCCTCATCACCATGCCGCTATTTTGGAGACCGTCAGGGCCTTGCCGAAAGCCATCTTTCTGGAGAAACCACCAACTTGCTCTCTGGCCCAAATGGATGAAGTAGTGTCAGCGTCGAAAGCCGCAAATATCCCCATCACCGTTTCCTATTCCAGGCACTGGGGTTCCCATGTCTTGCGCATGTCCGAACTCATCAGAGACGGGCTCATCGGCAAGGTCACCAGTGTGGTTGGATATTGCGGAGGAGCGTTTCTCTCATTCAGTAGTCATACGACTGACATGATCTGCCAGTTTGCCGGATATTGTCCTGTTGCCGTCTTCGCCCGCGGCAAGGTACCGAAACTTGATGTTCCCGATGAGTACGAACCGGAGCCGGAACTCTTGAGTATGGTGGTTGAGTTTGAGAACGGTGTTTCAGGGACACAAATCGGTTACGACGGTGATCACGGCTCGTTTTACTGTGATGTGGTCGGTACGGATGGACGTGCCTGCATACCATTCTACGCCCCACCTTCTGCCCGCGACCGGAAAGGCGACATAATTGATCTGGAAAGGTATGTCATCCCAGGCGTGGCCAGCCCCTTTAAGCTTGCCTACGAACAGATAGCAGCCTATCTGGATGGCGGCACACTGCCGGACTGCACCAACGATGATTTTGTAGCCGTCCACGAGATTTGCTTTGCGGGAATAGAAAGCGTGTTGACGAATCGGCGCATCAAGATCCCGAACGAGAATCGAACACGCAGAATATTCGCCAATGGATAGATTGCCAACCAGACGCTCCGGCGAATGGCTACCAGGGAGACATAAATGAATTCCCAAAAAGATATTCAAGTGCTTCAAGAGCTGGCGAAACAATATGCTGAGATTGCGGCAAAGCCTATTCAGGAACAGAGGCGCCAACTATGGGCCGCACATTTCAGTTTAAAAAAAACTCGACCGCTGATACTGGCCACTTTTGGTATGCATAATGTCTGGTGTCGAGAAGTGTTCGGTGACCAGGCGATGCAGTGTGCAGATCCGTTCTACCGAGAGTATGAACGGGCTCTGCGCCTGAAAATCTTTCAGGATAGTGTAGGCGATGATGCTATCCAGGAGCCCTGGTTTACCCAGGGGGCGGCTGTTAAGGGGTCCTGGGATTCGCCCTGGGGCCTGCGGCAGACTCACCATGATTCTAACATGGAAGGCGGAGCCTGGAAATTTAATCCTCCCCTCAAAAACTGGCAGGACACGGCAAAACTCACCGTCAGGCAGCATGAGATCGACGAGGAAAAGACGGCTCACAATTTTGCCCGTCTTAGCGAAGCTATCGGTGACATCCTGCCTGTTGACATTGGGCGTGGCCCGTTCTACACTGGTTTCAATGCAGACATTTCCACTCATCTAGCCAGGTTGAGAGGTTTGGAAACACTGATGATGGACATGTACGAATATCCTGATGAGTTACACAGACTGCTGGCCTTCATGCGCGATGGAATTCTTGCCAACAACCAGGCAGCAGAGGATGCCGGGGATTATAGCCTGACCTCTCAGCAGAACCAGGCCATGCCTTATGCCGAGGAACTTGAACGTCCTGAGCCCAACTCCGGAGCGTGCAAACGCAGGCAGTTATGGGCTTTCTCGGCAGCGCAGGAATACACCCTTATATCCCCAGAATTTCATGAGGAGTTTCTGTTTCAGTATCAGCGGCCCATTTTGGAGCCCTTCGGACTCGTTCACTACGGCTGCTGTGAAGATCTGACCCGGAAAATTGACATGCTGCGCAGCCTGAAGAATCTGCGTAGTATTGCCGTGACACCGGTGGCGGATGTAGGTAAATGTGCTGAACAGATAGGCACTAATTATGTACTCTCGTGGCGCCCCAACCCTACTGACATGGTCTGCTGCGGGTGGGATGAAAAACATATTCGGACGATCATTCGGGAGGGCCTGGAGGCCGGTAAGGACTGTTTCGTCCATATTCACCTTAAGGATATAGAAACTGTGGAAGGGGATCCCAGTCGCCTGTTACGCTGGGTGAAAATAGTCCGCGAAATTGCGGAGGAATATTGATATCGAACGAAGTGCCGCATCCCATCTTGGGGAGCCTGCGGCTTTCCGAGGTAGATAAGCTTGAAGGCTAGCTGAAATTATGAGAAAAATATGAGATTAAAATTTATTGTTTGCAAAGCCATCCAACGAGAAGCATATTATTGTGCCTCCCGGTCTGTTAATGTTGTTGATGTAATCATTGCTCCTCAGGGTCTTCACGATGATCCTGATAAACTACGTAGTGATGTACAGATTGAAGTGAATCGCTTAACTGACATACAAGATCAACCTTATGATGCGATATTGTTGGGATATGGTCTATGCAGTAACGGCATTGCTGATATTAAAGCACCTGAGATACCTATGGTGGTGGCGCGAGGGCATGATTGCATTACTTTACTTCTCGGATCAAAAGAACAATATCAATCATATTTCGCTAGCCATAAGGGCATATACTGGTACAGTGTTGGCTGGATTGAAAATTCACTTCCACCAGGTAAGGAACTCTACGAGAAGACACTACAGTCATATAAAGAAAAGTATGGTGAAGATAATGCTGAGTACTTAATGCAAATAGAGCAGAATTGGTTTAAAGAATATTCGCGGGCAACCTTCATTGATTGGGGTCTTCTAAATTCGGAAAGGTATCGCCAATACACCAAAAAATGCGCAGATTATTTGAAATGGGACTACGATGAACTAAAAGGCGATAAATCCTTACTTCAGAAATTAGTTGACGGCAAATGGGATGATAATTTATTTCTGGTGGTGAAACCAGGAGAAAAGATATCACCGGATGTAAACAGTAGTGGTATAATAAAAGCGGTGGACAGATAGAAACTTCAGGGGAAAGTACCCCCGAAGGGGATATTTTGTTAGTGAGTATCTGTGGTAATCAGTGTCTGAATTGCAGTTTTTTTCTGTTGACTCTTGACAAGGAGTCGGATTAGTGGTATCTTCTTGAAAGCTTGGGAATTTCAAAAATGTAGGGGCTTGATAAATCAAGCCCGCGGGTCGGATAAATCCGACCCCTACAAACTCGCAAAAAAAGTAAACCGCCGCAGGCAGCCTAATTTGGAGAAGAAGGAAGAAATGCCATCAAAGTTAGAAGAAGGAGCGGATAAGAAAAAGGTAAAGCCGAAATCGAAAAGAGAAGGAAGGAGGCTCTCCCTTTCTCAGGAGAAGTGGCAAGAGACGCAGGAGAAAGCGAAATTAGCTGAGGAGCGATTTGACCGTCTCTTGAGGCTTCAGGCGGAATTCGAGAACTATCGCAAGAGAGTTAATAGGGAAAGAGGCGAGTTTATCCGGTATGCTTTAGAGGATCTTATCTGTGACCTCTTGCCGGTAGTTGATAATTTTGAACGGGCTATTGCCTCAGCCCATCAGCACGACAATTCCCATGCCCTGCTTCAGGGGGTAGAGATGGTTTATAAACAAGTAAGGGATATCTTGGCGAAGAGGGGGCTGGAAAGAATAGAGACACTGGGCAAGAAGTTTGATCCCCGGGAGCACGAAGCGGTGATGCAAGTAGAGAGCGAGGAGCACCCGGATAATACGGTTATTGAAGAAAGCTTAGCCGGTTATAAACTCAAAAACAAGGTAATTCGGCCGGCCATGGTTAAAGTTTCTCAAAAACCACAAAGAGGTTAAAAACTGACATTGACATTGACACTGACACTTTAAAAGGAGGTAGATAAAAATGTCCAAAATAATTGGCATAGATTTAGGAACGACCAACTCCGTAGTCTCCGTTATGGAGGGAGGAGAGCCGGTGGTAATTGTTAACGCCGAGGGGGCGAGGACTACGCCTTCAGTGGTAGCTTTTACTAAAGGTGGAGAGAAGCTGGTGGGGCAACCGGCCAAGCGTCAGGCAGTTACCAATTCGGATAATACCATATTCAGCATCAAGCGGTTTATGGGAAGGAAACATTCCGAAGTAGCCGGGGAAGAGAAGATTGTCTCCTACAAGGTAGGCGAAGATGATCAAGGTAATGTGGCGGTGCTGGCTCAAGGTAAAAAATATACGCCACCTGAGATAGCGGCCGCGGTATTGCAGAAACTGAAACAGGCGGCCGAAGATCATTTAGGTGGGAAAGTTAAGAGAGCTGTTATTACCGTTCCTGCCTACTTTAACGATTCTCAGCGTCAGGCTACTAAAGATGCCGGTGAAATTGCCGGTCTTAAAGTGGAAAGGATTATCAATGAACCGACGGCAGCAAGTTTAGCTTATGGCCTGGGAAAGAAAAAGGATGAGAAGATAGCGGTATTTGATCTGGGTGGGGGGACGTTTGATGTCTCCATTCTGGATGTGGGAGATGGGGTGTTTGAGGTAAAAGCTACTAAGGGGGATACTCATCTGGGAGGAGATAATTTTGATCAGCAGATTATTGATTGGATAGCAGAAGAGTTTAAGAAAGAAAACGGTATTGACCTTCGTAACGATAAAATGGCCCTCCAGAGGCTGAAGGAAGCAGCCGAGAAAGCTAAGTGCGAGTTGTCTTCTAATATGCAGACGGAAATCAACCTTCCTTTTGTTACTGCAGATTCTACCGGACCCAAACATCTAACGATGACTTTAACTCGAGCCAAATTAGAGCAGTTGGTAGCAGATTTGGTGGAGAGGACTAAGGGGCCGTGTCGGGATGCTCTTCAAGATGCCGGTTATTCACCTGACAAAATTGATGAAATTGTGCTGGTGGGAGGTCAGACCCGGATGCCCAGGGTGCAGGAAGTGGTCAAGGAAATATTTGGAAAAGATCCCCACAAGGGAGTAAATCCCGATGAAGTTGTCGCTGTCGGGGCCGCTATTCAGGGTGGGGTGCTAAGTGGAGAAGAAGGACTCTCTGATGTAGTTCTTCTCGATGTCACCCCTTTATCTCTGGGAATAGAGACTTTGGGGGGAGTGATGACAAGACTTATTGAACGTAACACCACTATCCCGACCAGAAAGAGTCAAATATTCTCTACGGCCGCCGATAATCAGCCTGCCGTCTCCATTCATGTCCTGCAAGGAGAAAGAGATATGGCTGGTGACAATAAAACCCTGGGCCGGTTTGATTTGGTAGGCATTCCTCCGGCTCCGCGGGGAATTCCCCAAATTGAAGTTACCTTTGACATAGACGCTAATGGAATTGTCCATGTGTCCGCTAAGGATTCGGGAACAGGCAAGGAACAGAAAATAAGGGTGGAATCGTCCAGCGGCATCTCTAAAGAAGAGATTGAGCGCATGGTTAAAGAAGCGGAGACGCATAGCGAGGAAGACAAGAAAAAAAGAGAGCAGGTGGAAATCAGAAATCAGGCAGATACCTTGATCTACACAACCGAGAAGTCCTTGAAGGACTATGGGGATAAGGTGGGCGAGGAAGAGAAGAAAAAAATCAACGAAGCTTTGGATAAGGCCAAAGAATCCCTTAAAGGTGATGATGCGGAAACAATCAAAAAAGCTACTGAGGAGCTTACCCAGTCTTCTCACAAATTAGCCGAGGCGATGTATCAGCAGGCGGCTAAACAGCAAGCGAAAGCTCAGGCTGAGCAAGCTCCCAAAGAGGAAGCGAAAAAGGACAAGGAAAAGGGCCAAGAAGAAGATGTTGTTGATGCTGAGTATAAGGTAGAGGACGAAAAGAAAGAGAAATAAAAGTCCCTAACTATTATTAACTCGCTTGATAAATCGTAACTACTCAGGTTCGAAGTTCCGGGGTTCAAGGTTTATCATTACAGCTATTCAGGTTGAAGGCTGATAGGCTATTAGGCTGAAGGCTGTTAGACTGAAGGTACAAAATATAGAGCAAAAGGAATAGAGGGGTTCTTGATCCTGAATCTTGAACCTAACAGCCTTCAGCCTAACAGCCTATCACTTGTGAATCGCGAACCTGGAAACCTGGGTGGTTACGATAAATTAAGCAACTACAGCTTGTCTTTGCAGTTGCCCAATTTATTGGGCTTTTTTTAGTCTATGGTCTGATGCCTAAAGTCTGAAGTTCAATGTCTAAATTACAGAAATTTGTCTAAACTTACTGTGGGGGAGCGAAATAAGGTTTATGGCTAAACAGGATTATTATGAAGTATTGGGTGTCTCTCGAGATGTCAGCCAGGAAGAAATAAAGAAGGCTTACCGGAAACTAGCAGTTAAGTATCATCCTGATAAGAATCCCGGTAAGGATTCTGAAGAAAAATTCAAAGAAGCGGCAGAGGCTTATGAGGTCCTTAGTGACCCGCAAAAGAGGACTCAATATGACCAATATGGGCACAAAGGTATTCAGGCAGAATTTAGCCGAGGGGGTGGATTTGGCGGCTTCGGTTTTGATTTAGAGGAAGCTTTGCGCATGTTCAACGGGGTTTTTGCCGGTTCCCGGGGAGGAGGGCAGGGATCAATATTTGATAACTTTTTTGGAGGGTCCACTGCCGAAAGAGAAGGAGTTGGGCAGCGGGGAGCTAATCTCCGTTATGACTTAGAGATATCTTTAAAAGAAGCGGCTCTGGGGATAGAAACTGCTATCCAGGTTCCCCGCCCGGAAACTTGTTCTGTCTGTCAAGGAACAGGAGCTAAGCCGGGAACGAAGACTGTTGCCTGTTCTACTTGTGGGGGAAGCGGGCAGGTGAGATATTCCCAGGGGTTTTTCAGCGTCAGGCAGACCTGTAACCGTTGTCGGGGAGAGGGAAGAGTTATTGAAACTCCCTGCGGAAATTGCCGCGGAGAGGGGAGAGTTCGTAACCGCCGCAAAATATTGGCGAAAGTGCCTCCCGGCGTGGAGACCGGTTCGCGTTTGCGTATGGCGGGAGAGGGAGAAGCCGGCCTCCGGGGTGCCCCGCCCGGCGACCTCTACATTGTTATCCATGTCAAGGAACACGAAATTTTCGAACGGCATGGAAATGACCTCCTTTGTGAAGTGCCCATCAGTTTCAGCCAAGCGGCTCTGGGAGCGGAAGTATCTATTCCTACTCTTGACGGCAGTGTGAAGATGAAAATTCCCACCGCTACCCAGACCGGAAGGGTGTTCCGCCTTAAGGGAAAGGGAATAACCAATCTGCACGGCTATGGCAAAGGCCATCAGTATGTGCGCGTGGTGGTGGAAACTCCGGCCAGATTAAACGAAAAACAGAAGGCCATACTTCGAGAATTTGCCAAATCAGGAGGCGAAAATAACCAACCTCTTAAAAAAAGTTTCCTGGAGAAACTTAAGAGAGCTCTGGGAGGATAAATGATAAATAAATGACCAATGACAAATAAATGACAAATGTCAAATGTCAAATTTTTAGTATTTGGATTTTATTTGGATTTTGACATTTG
>CAZUTJ010000005.1:0-6267 GCA_964622875.1 uncultured bacterium | reverse complement strand
AAATGTCAAATGTCAAATTTTTAGTATTTGGATTTTATTTGGATTTTGACATTTGGATTTTAGATTTACCAAATTCATTTGGTATTTGGATTTTGATATTTGTCATTCCGATTTGCTCGGGTTGGGTTCACGGTTCAAAGGTTTTTGTTGTCCCCATCGTCTAGCCTGGCCTAGGACCCCAGATTTTCGATCTGGTAGCAGGGGTTCAAATCCCCTTGGGGACATGCTAAAGCAATTAAAGACGCCCTATAAAACTCAGGACGTCTGATTGCACAGATTAAAAGGCAGATTACACAGATTCCCCCTTTATTAAACTGGAGTCAGGAGGGATTGGTGGCTTGAGGTGAGAATAGATGCCTACTTATGAATACGAATGTCAGTTCTGCCGGCATACCTTTGAGGAGTTTCAGAACATTACTGCTTCGCCTCTGGAGAGTTGTCCCCGATGCAATGGTTCATTGCGGAGGTTGATAGGAGGAGGGGGAGCTATAATCTTCAAGGGATCCGGCTTTTATACTACTGACTACCGCAGCGAGGAATATAAAAAGAAGGCCAAGGCAGAGTCTGGTCCCGTGGAAAAGAAGAAGAAGAAGAAAGAGCCGGAAAAAGACTCTAAATCTAAGAAAGCCCAATAAATTAAGCTTTCTGGTAATATTTAACATGAGGGGGAGGAGATAGTTATGGGTGGCTCGGAATTGATTGGCCGGGAAGAAAAGGAGGCTCTGGCAGAAGTTATGGATAGAGGCGCTGTCCTTTTTCGTTATGGCTTTGAGGAGAAGAGGGGGGGCATTTTTAAGGTAAAGGAGTTTGAGGAGAAATTTGCCCGGTATATGGGGGTGGAGTATGCTCTGGGAGTGGCTTCCGGGACGGCGGCCCTGCGGGTGGCTCTGGCGGCTCTGGGGATTGGCCCCGGCGACGAAGTGATCACTCAGGCCTTCACTTTTGTAGCTACAGTGGAAGCTATCATGGAATCCGGGGCCACGCCGGTCATTGCCGAAGTGGATAACTCGCTTAATCTTGATCCGGATGATTTAGAGTCAAGAATTAATGAAAAAACTAAGGCTATTATCCCCGTCCATATGCTTGGTGTTCCCGCGCGCATGGATGAGATCATGAAAATAGCCCAAAAACATAACCTTAAAGTCATAGAGGATGCGGCTCAATCTTGCGGCTCCTCCTATAAAGGAAAGAAGGCGGGAACCCGGGGAGATATGGGTATCTACAGCTTTGATTATGTGAAGACGATAACTACCGGCGAAGGGGGGATGGTGGTTACTAATGATGAGAATCTTTATCTTAAGGCTGCCTCCTTTCACGATCATGGCCATGAACACCGACCTGATGTTCCCCGGGGTGAAGATAGCCGGAAAATGCCGGGGTTTAATTATCGCCTGGGGGAAATACAGGGGGCTCTGGGAGTAGTGCAGCTTTCCCGATTGGACTATGTTATCGGGGAGCAGAGGAAGAATAAAGCCCGGATAAAGGAAGCTATCTCCGGAAGGAGGGAATTGAGATTTAGAGATCTGCCCGATGCCGCCGGAGATGGAGGAGACACCCTGGTTATCTTCCTCCCCAACAAAGGAATGGCTAGTGATTTTGAGAAGGAGCTAACCAGGCAGGGGGTAGGCACCAAGATTTTACCTTCGGCCCTGGACTGGCACTACTTCACTAACTGGGAGCATATCATCAGCAAATTAAGGGGCAAGATGGAATGTCCGAGAGGTATGTGGTCTCGCTCGGATAGTCTCTTGCGGCGGGCTGTAGCCATCTCCATTTCCGTGAAGATGGGAGATGAAGAGATAGAGAGAGTAATCTCCGCCCTGCAGAAGGCCACCCAGGCCGTCCTTCTCTGAATTTAAGCATAGAAATTTCAATTCCTATGCTTGATTACACAGATTAACAGGCAGATTACACAGATTACTTTAAACAAATTTGTAGAAAAAGTTGCTGCCGAAGGCGGCCTAAGTTTACACGGCTCGCAAAATAATCTTCCGCAATAGCTTTGCTTCCTCAAACTTGAAGAGGAGAGAAGTAGTGATCAGGGTTACTGCTCCGGCCAGGATGGGGATGAATACCTGAAAGAGCCTCACCGTTAAATCGATTGTTTCTACCTCTCTTTTTAGCCCTCGGGCCACTAAATAGCAAACAAGCCCCATGAAGAGAGAGATTATAATTATCCGTCCGAGAGAAGATAAGATAACCTTTCCGTTGATACCCCCTATTTTTTTACCCAAGAGATAAAGCAGTAAGCCAAAATTAATCCCCGCTGCTAAGGAAGTAACCAGGGCCAATCCTCCCAGCTTCAGGGGGTGCATAAGAATCAGGTTAAGCACTATATTGATCAAGAGAGTCAGGCAGGCTACCTTAACCGGTGTCTTGGTGTCCTGAAGAGAGTAGAAAGCCCGGCTGATTATATGGACTCCGGCAAAAGCAAAGAGCCCCAGGGAATAAAAAGAGAGGGCGGTAACCGTATCTTGAACTGCTCTGGCGTCGAAGGCGCCTCTCTCAAAGAGCAGGGAAACTATCGGTCTTCCCAAAACTATTAGCCCCACCGAAGCGGGAATGATGAGAAAGAAGACCACCCTCAGGAGTGTATCTTCATCGGCATCCCCTTTTTCAGGAGAGCCGGAATTTGGAGAAGTAATTGGCCTAATCCTCCGATGAGAACACCTATCGATAAGATGCGGATTCCGCTGAAGTCGGGGGATTTTACAAAAAAGATAAGGGAGATAATCATGGCCAGGTTTAAGATCAGAGGAGCGATAGCGGGCAAGGCAAAATGCTTAAAAGAATGCAGGATGCTCATTGCCAGAGCGGCTAAACCAATGAAGAGAAGGTAGGGAAAAAGGAGTCTTAAAAGTCTGGCGGTTAACTCTACCTGGTCAGGAGCAAAGCCGGGGACGATGATTCGGGCTATAAAGGGGGCCCCGAAGATTCCCAGGAGGGTTATTCCCAGCAATATCAGTAAAAGGAGATAGAAAATGGTCCCGGCTAATTGCCAGGCCTCTTTCCTGCCCCTCCGGTACAGGTAGTCGCTTTAGAAACTACTTATTTCATCATCATAGTAGGAATAGCTAAAATTGTAAAGTTACCGGTTGAAGTTACGCCTGGCAATGAGGAGAAGAATTCCCCCCCCTTTTTTTTTAGCGTCGCTGCGCCGTTCCTGAACATTTAAAAAATGGCCCGGCACAAAAAAATACTTGACAAGGTTCTCTCCAGCGATTATAGTCTGTAACAAACGGCACAAAGTCTGTGCCTATTGTTACAGTAGATTTTCAATTCCTATGCCTGATTACACAGATTTTCTTTTGAAGTAATCTGTGTAATCTGCTTGTTAATCTGTGTAATCAGCCGAACGAAGTGAGGCATATCTTATTATGCAATTCCATAAGTTGATTGTTGAGAAAGCTTGCTTGCTTGAGCCGGGGACACGGACAGAGGATGGGGTGTTGAGACATTTGTTGGGGGCTCTGGAAAAAGCAGGTAGATTGACCGAAGTAGATCAGGCTTTGACCGATATAGAAGCTCGGGAGAGGCAGGGGGTCACGGCTGTTGGCAACGGCATTGCCCTCCCTCATGCTTGCACTTCCTCTGTCCAGCAACCGATGATTGCTTTTTGCCGAAGCCGGGAAGGAATTGACTTCCAGGCGCTAGACGGAAAGCCGGTCCACCTCATCTTCCTCTTGTTAGGGCCAAAGGCGGCTCAAAGCCTGCATCTGAAGATTTTAGGTCGATTAGCCCGTCTTTTAGCCCGGCCTGAATTTTTGGATAATCTGCGTCGAGTTGAGTCTGCGGCTGCTTTGGTGGCTCTCCTTAAAGAACAAGAAAAGAACCTGGGGGAAATAGAAATTCCTCAAGACCTGCCGTTTGTATGTGTGGCCGGAGCCGGAAATGGGGGGCAGGCTATGGCCGCCTATCTGACCCTATTAGGCTGCCGGGTTAATCTGTTTAATCGTAGCGAGGAGCGTCTTCTTCCCATACGGGCCATGGATGGCATTCAGGTAAATGGCCAGGTAGAAGGTTTTGCCAGGTTAAATACCATCACCACTAAGGCCCAGGAAGCCTTGCAAGGAGTGGATTTGGTGATGGTCGTTGTTCCGGCTACGGGACACCGCCGGGTGGCCCGATTATTAGGTCCGCACTTAAGAGACGGACAAATTCTCGTCCTCAATCCCGGCCGGACCGGAGGAGCCCTTGAGTTCCGGGAAGTTCTTCGACAACAAAACATTAAAACTCAGCCCTTTATTGCTGAGGCTCAGACTTTGCTTTACACCTCCCGCATTATCGGTCCGGCTCAGGTTCATATCTTTCGTATTAAGAATTCGGTTCCTCTGGCTACGCTACCGGCATATCACATCCCCGATGTTCTCGCCAGTATCCGCGAGATATTGCCCCAATTTGTCCCGGGAGATAATGTATTAAAGACCGGCTTAGGCAATATTGGCTCCGTCTTTCACCCGGCTCTGACTATTCTCAATGCCGCCTGGATTGAAACGCAGCACGGCAACTTCGAATATTATCGAGAGGGAGCCAGCCCCTCGGTAACTGTTCTTCTGGAAGCTCTGGATGCTGAGCGGGTAACCGTGGCCGAGGCCCTGGGGGTCCGGGTGCCGACGGCTAGAGAGTGGCTTTATTTGGCTTACAATGCCTCCGGTAGAAACCTTTATCAGGCTATGCAGGCCAATCCCGGCTATGGAGGCATCCAGGCCCCTAATAGACTTGATCATCGCTATCTCACTGAGGATATTCCTACCGGCCTGGTTCCTCTGGCCTCTCTCGGGGACCATCTTGGGGTAGCGGTTCCTACTATCAAAGCTCTTATTCATCTGGCCGGGGTGTTGCACCGGCGAGACTATTGGGCCGAAGGACGTACCGTAGATAAGCTGGGACTGGCCGGGCTGTCAGTCCAACAGATTCGTCGGTTAGTGGAGGAAGGGGCCGGATGAAAATTCTGGGCGGTTGTCTGGGGGAATGTATTCATGTAGCCGGTATATTAAATTTCCTGCATCTGGCGGCAAGTTTTGGCCATCGGACCGAGTTTCTTGGTCCGGCTATTCCCATTAGACGATTTGTGGAGGAGCTTTGCCGGCACCGTCCGGAGCTGACCGTAATGAGCTATCGTCTTACCCCGGAAGTTGCCGAGGGGCATTTCGCTGAGCTTAAGCAGGAACTTCAGCGAAGGGACATTACGGAAGTGCGATTTGCTTTTGGCGGCACCCCGGCGGTGGCTAAAGTAGCTCAGGCTTCCGGTTTGTTTGAAGTTATCTTTTCAGGGGAGGAATCACCGGAGGAAGTAGTCGCTTATCTGAAAGGGGAAAGCTGCTTGGCTCAAGAGCAAGTATTTGCTCAGACCTTGACTGAGCGTATTCAACAGCAATCTCCTTTTCCTTTGCTCCGGCATCATTTAGGTCTGGAAACGGTGAAAAAGACTGTTGAGCACGCTCGCCGGATAGCCGCCTCTAAGGAATTGGATATTCTTAGCCTGGCGCCGGATCAAAATGCCCAGGAATATTTTTTTCGGCCCTCGGAAATGCCCCGCCGAGGGCAGGGAGCGGGCGGTGTTCCTTTGCGCACCCCCGAGGATATGAGGGCTATTTATCAGGCTACTCGCTGTGGAAATTTTCCTTTGTTGCGCTGTTACGGGGGTACCCGGGACCTGCGGCGCTGGGCCAGGATGAGTGTAGAGACCATTAACATTGCTTGGGGAGCGATTCCTCTTTTCTGGTACAGTCAATTGGATAAACGGGCTGACCGGGTGCTGGTAGATGCCATTCAAGAAAACCAGGCTGCCATGCGCTGGTACGCTAAGCACAAAATACCGGTGGAGGTTAATGATGCTCATCAATGGAGCTTGCGCGATGCTCACGATACTGTGGCCGTGGCGGCGGCGTATCTGGCCGCCTATAATGCCAAAAAATTAGGGGTCAGGTATTATGTTTCTCAGTATATGCTTAATACTCCCCTGACGATGAGCCCAGCTATGGACTTAGCCAAGATGCTGGCCAAGATTGAGATGATTGAAGCTCTTCATGACGAACATTTCTTTTCCTATCGTCAGATCCGCACGGGATTAATGAGTATGGTGCCCGACCCAAACTTAGCCAAAGGTCACCTGGCAGCCTCTATTACTCTGGGTATGTGTCTTAAGCCCCATATCGTCCATGTAGTAGGCTACTGCGAAGCTGACCATGCAGCTACGGCTAAAGAGATCATCGAGAGCTGCCAGCTCACTCGGGGAGCTATTCTCCTGGCCCTTAAAGGATTGCC
>CAZUTJ010000004.1:0-14505 GCA_964622875.1 uncultured bacterium | reverse complement strand
TCCTCGGGTTTTTGAAATCTGTGTCCTCAGCCGAACGAAGTGAGGCTTTTCTTGATGATAAGAAATTGGAAAGATTTCTTTAGTGAGGCATCTGACAATAATGATGTTAGGCTATTTCAACTGCATGAGTGAACAGGGCGGCCATTGGGAGACAAGGCATTTATAGAAATACTATAATCTCTTCTCAAGATAAATCTTAAAAAGAAGAAAGCGGGTCGAAAAAAGAAAGAGAAATAAATATTGTGTCCCCCGATTTTAAGAGAATTTCTTGATAACAGTGTAACAGAGGCAACTATAAGTAAGCTCTTTAGCCGCACACAAGAGGAACTATCCAAACACAAGAATTTCAAAAAAGAGATTGAAAAAATACTTTTTGATAAAGCTGATATGTCTCATGTCAAGACCTGACACCAGCTTTAAAGACCTGACACCAGTTTTTACCAGTTTTTAAGACCTGACACCAGTTTTTCACAAGTATGTAATAAATAAATAACATATATGTTCATAATATGACTGGGCAACATGACCAAAAAGAAGGAGGAAGGTAACTATGGAGTTTGCCGTCTTGCAGGAGATTAACCATTGGTGGCAGTCGGGCAGAGTCAGGGATAATCTTCTGGAGAAGGTAGAGCGGGATATATTTGCTGAGGTGGCAGATGCCCTTGATGAACGGCAGATACTCCTCCTGGAAGGACCACGGCGTATCGGGAAGACTTCGCTTATGTATCAGTTGATAAACCGTATCCTGAGTATGAAGGTGGACCCCCGCCGTATTATCTATCTCTCCCTGGATGATCCGCTAATAGAGAAAGAAAATCTCTTTGGCAACCTCATCAACCTGATAGAAAACGCTCTCCTGGGTGAGCCTTTATTGAAGAGCAAGGAGGCTATTTACCTTTTTCTTGATGAAGTTACTCGATTAGAGGGGTGGGAATTATACCTCAAACGCTATTATGACCAGAAATATCCTCTAAAATTTATTGTTTCCAGCTCTTCGGTTGCTTTTCTGCGGAAGAAGGTTAAGGAAAGTTTGGTAGGCAGGATAATAACTTTTCCTTTATCATCGTTCTCATTCTTTGAGGTTCTCAAACTGCAGGGAGGGAACGAAGACTTAAGAGAAATTTATACCGGTAAGAAGAATATCTGGCAGAGATTTATAAAAGGCGGTAGCTTACAGAGCGTCCATAAGCAGCTTAGAAAATTTGAAAGAGAGGTTTCCTTCTTCAAGAAAGATGTGGATTTGAAGGTGAAACGCTATCTCCTTGAGGGAGGATTTCCTGAATATCTCCAGCTCCGCAATCCCCGGGCTAAAGAACATTATTTCTGGGAAAATGTGGTGGAGAGAACTATCTTTTACGATATTCCGGAGATCTTCCGCGTGGAGGACAGAACCTTGCTCCAGAAACTTCTCATTCATAGCATCTTCCACAGCGGAAGCATCATAAACATTGTTGACCTCGCCAATTCTTATGATAGTCCCCGGCAGACTATTTCCACTTATCTCAACTACCTTCAGGCAAGCCTCTTGCTTCAACTATTAGAGAAATATGCCCGGACTGCCGCCAGCCGTTTGCGGGCTTTTAAGAAGGTTTATCCCATGGATACGGGTCTCGTGGTTAATCTGAGAAGACTTGATTTACAAAAATTAGAATTGCAGGGACTATGGGGGCAACTGGCTGAGATTGCTGTCTTTGACAGCCTGAGACACAATTTTCCCACCAGCCGTTTTTATTACTTCCGGCAGAGAGATAAGGAAGTTGATTTTGTGCTTGACCTACCGGAGCGGCTCTTGCCCGTGGAGGTTAAATATCGGGGAAACGTTCTGGATATTCGGGGGCTTGGGCATTTCAGAGAGAAATTCAAGGTAAAGGAGGGGATTGTGGTTACCAAAGACGACCTTGGTTTCAAAAATAACATTCTTTATATACCTCTCCGGCTGATTCTTTGAGGTTGTCTCCGGTATGAGGAGAATAGTTTATACAGAAGGGGACGCCCATTAAATCATAAGTTTCTATTTATGACAGTAAAATATTCAGTGAAACTAAAACCCTCACCCCTGCCCTCTCCCCTGTCTGCGTGCGAACCTGTCTGCGTGCGAGCACGCACAGGCAGGCACGCACAGGCAGGCATCAGGGGAGAGGGTTATGGTGGTGGGTTTACCGAATATTTACGTCAGAAGACAAAACTCAGGATTCAGGATGCGAACCGGTAAAGACATTTTCAGATAGTGGAAGGAAGTGAAGATGAGAAGAGAAAAAATGACGGCTAGAGAGCGATATTTAGAAACTATTCGTTTTGGCAAACCGGACCGGATACCTTATAGATTTAGCAGTCCCCGAGAATCAACCCTCTCTGCCTGGCATTATCAGGGACTCAAACCTGATATTAATTTAGAGGAAACGATAGGCCTGGACCGCTGGGAAAGTGTGCCTGTTGACTTCCTGCCCCAGCCGCGGTTTGAGCAGGTAACTTTGGAAGAAGATGGGGATAAAAAGATCTGGATTGACGAACTTGGGGCCAAACGCCTTGACCATAAAAATCCCACTACCCCGGGGTTTGTCACTCGTTCCTGGTTAGAGTTCCCGGTCAAAAGCCGTAAGGATTTCGAAGAGATGAAGAAGCGTTACCGGCCCGACACTCCAGGCCGTTTTCCGGATGACTGGCTGGACTATGTAGCCCGCTATAAAAATCGAGAACACGTGCTCCAACTGACTGTCTACGGTCCGTTCTGGCGAGTCCGTGACTGGGTGGGTTTTGAAAATCTTTGTGTGTTATGTGCTACTGAACCTGTCTTTGTGCGTGAGATGATGGACTATGTGATTGATTTTACCATTGAGACCCTGAAAGATAAGATTTCAGAGTTAGCTATTGACTTTGTGTTTATCAGTGAAGATATGGCCTACAAGACTGCCTCCATGATTTCACCACAGATGGTCAGAGAACTAATGTTACCGGATTATAAGAGGTTGATGGAATTTTTGCGTTCACAAAATGCGCAGAGTGTGATCATGGATTGCGATGGACATATCAGCGAACTCATCCCCATCTGGATTGAGTTAGGTATTGACGGTGTCTGGCCGGTAGAAATAGCCGCTAATAATGATCCGATTGCTTACCGTAAGAGATTTGGTCGTGATATGGCTTTGCTGGGGGCAATTGATAAGCGGGAACTGAGATTTGATTTTGCTAGAGTCAAGCAAGAAGTAATGAGCAAAGTCCCCTGGCTGATAGAGCAGGGTGGATATATTCCCGGCGTAGACCATGGCATCCCCCCGGATGTGCCGGTGCGTAATTTTCTTTATATGGCTGAATTGATCAAGGCCCTGGCCGAGGGGCGAAAGATAGAAAAAGTTGATATCGGTTGTTATGAGCATATCTTAGGTCCCCTCAAAGAGGAGTGGACTATGGAACTTGCTCAAAGGATTGCCAATCAGGATATAATGGAAGAGTAAGTCTTTAGGTAACCGTTCACGGTTTACGGTTATCGGTTCACAGTTGATGAATATATAAAAGCAAGAGGTTTAAGGGAGGGGAAAAATGACCCCAAGAAATTTTTCTATGGTTGAGTATTTTAACCGCCGGGCGGAGGAGCTGAGCCCTGAGCTCACTTTTAAGGGCCGGACAAAGGTCGATTGGCAGAGATGGCGGAAGTTACTTCAGGCCCGGATGAGGGAGCTTTGCGGCCAGTGGCCGCATCCGGTTCCTCTCAATCCCGAAATTGTCTATACCGCAGCTGAAGAAGGTTTTACTCGCCAGAAGATCGTCATTGATACAGAAAAACATTTTAGTGTCCCGGCCTATGTCCTTATCCCGGAGGATAAAAAACGAGCTCAAAAAGGAAGGCTGCCCGCTATTCTATGTCTGCATGGACATGGACAGTTTGGGAAAGAGCCGGTAGCTGGAGTGAACGACCCTAACCGCCCTGAGCTAACCAGAGAGAGGGAATCTATGAACTACGATTATGCCGCCCAGATGGCCCGGCAGGGCTATCTGACCATTTCTCCCGATTCCCGGGTTTTTGGGGAACTGGCTGACGGAGGCGACCCCTACCCCGGTCGGGATAAATGTAATATACACTTCCTCAGGGGGATTTTGATGGGGGTAAACCTTTTGACCCTAAATATCTGGGATATGATGAAAACGATTGATTACCTCCAGTGGCGCCAGGATGTTGACCCGGAAAGAATTGGGGCCATGGGATTATCCTGGGGAGGAACACGGACTACCTGGATAGCCGCCCTGGATGAACGTATCAAAGCTGCGGATATTATCTGTTATCTAACGCAATTTAAACATTTTGCTATCCGTCAGGGTAATTTTTGCGGGTCGCAGATATTGCCTCATCTCTATAAATACGCAGATGTAGCCGATATCGCCGGCCTGATTGCCCCCCGGCCGGTTTTAATAGAGAGCGGGATATACGACCAATGTTTCCCTATTGAGCCGGTTCTCAGAGCCCATGAACACCTGAAAAGGATATATCGGGCGGCTGAGGCAACAGACAGACTCTGGATTGATATCTTCCCGGGCGGACATCAATTTCATGGGCCGGTTGCTTTTAAGTTTTTTGAGACTTATCTGTAATGTCTTAGTAGCTTTACTATACTTCAAGAAAGCCCAATAAATTGGGCAACTACAAAGCAAAAATCATTACTAAGAAAATGTCATTATCCGGCTTGACCGGATAATCCAGAGCCTGGATTCCCCGATTGAATCGGGGAATGACAGAAAAAGGCGTTTATACTTGTATAATAAGTTATGGGGTATTTAGTAAGATATTTAGTAAGAGATATAGGGGTATACCCCGCTTTCCTATACCTCAAGAAAGGAAATAGAGATGAAAAAATATGTTTTAGCCGGTTGTTCCGGCCGGGCCCTGGGGATGTTTGCCAGACCCCTGGAGGAAAGGTTTTCGAAACAGGCCCGGCTGGCCGGAATGTTTGACCCTAACTACAAGCGGATGGAATATTATAACCGGGAACTAAAGACTCCCGTTCCGGCTTATGCTAATTTCCGGAAAATGCTTAGGGAGCAAAGACTTGATGGAGTAATTGTGGCTACTGTTGACCGTTATCATCATCAGTATATTATCGCCGCCCTGGAGGCCGGGGCGGAGGTCATCACCGAGAAACCGATGACCATTGACGAGAAGAAATGCCGGGCTATCCTGGCCGCCGAGAAACGCACCGGGAAGAAAGTTACCGTTACTTTTAACTATCGCCATATCCCTTACTTTACCCGGATAAAAGAACTGCTCCGGGAAGGCAAGGTGGGCAAAATATTCTCTGTCCATTTTGAGTGGTTCCTGGATACTAAACACGGAGCGGACTATTTCCGGCGCTGGCATAGACGCAAGGAAAACTCCGGGGGATTATTGGTGCATAAGGCCACCCATCATTTTGATCTGGTCAACTGGTTCTTAGAAGAAGAGCCGGAAACCGTTTTTGCCTTCGGCAGCCGCAGATTCTATGGGCCCACCCGTAAAGAGCGGGGCCGGCGCTGTCTGAGCTGTAGATATAAAAAGAGCTGCGAATTCTACTGGGATATAACCTGGCCGCATTGGGGTTTAGATACCAAAAGTCTTTATCTTGAGCCCGAGAAAGTGGATAAATATTATCGGGATAGCTGTGTCTTTAGCCCGGAGATTGACATTGAAGATACCCTCTCAGTGAATGTGCGTTACACCGGTGGAGCCTTCCTCACTTATTCCCTCATCGCTCACGCCCCTTACGAGGGTTGGAAGATGAGCATTAACGGCAGCGGCGGCCGGCTGGAAATGGAAGAATACCACAGCGGCAATCGGGTCTCGGACCGCTTCGATCACATCCGTTATTTTGACCGCAGAGGTGATTTTATCACCTGCGAATTAGCCAAAGCTAGCGGTGGTCACGGGGGTGGAGACGAGCGTCTGCTGCGTATGCTTTTTGTTGGCGACTTACCCGATCCCCTGGGCTTGATGGCTGATTCCCGCGCCGGGGCTATGTCCATTCTCACCGGCATCGCGGCTAATAAGTCTCTATTCAGTGGCAAATCCGTTAGGGTAGCTGAGCTTTTAGGCCGTCAGAAATGAAAAAATATTTTCCGGTAATGATGGCTACCTTTATTTGGATATGGCCGCCTATAATTATAACAATTCTGAGTTCTTACTTTGATAACTTCTCCCAGAACTTTTACCGGTTTCTGGCCGCCAGTGTGGTCCTGGTCATCATAAATCTCATTTGCTATAAAGAGGAATTTTTAAAAGGCCTGAGAAATATAAAAAAATTTATTTTACCTACTGCTTTAATATTCGTCTTCCAGACCACCTGGGTATGGGGATTATCTATTATTACACCCACCCTGGCGATTCTTATTACCAGGTCCAGTATTTTGTTTGTCATCCTTTTCTCATTTTTACTATTCAAAGATGAGAGGAAGATCATAAAATCCCGGGCCTTTATATCGGGCTCATTACTGGCTACCATTGGCGTTGTTGGTGTTATAACCGGGGGAGGTGACCTGCACCTTAACGACTTTAACCCGGGGATATTACTAATGTTAATAGTGGCTATTTTGTGGGCCCTCTATATTCTGGTGATGAAGAAAAGAGTAGAGAAAACAGAACCTCTGGTAGCCGCCGGAATTATCTATACGCTTTCTGTTCCCTTGTTTTTTATATCCTCTTTATTCTGGGGCGACCTGTCGGATATATCTAAGGCCTCTCTCAGTATAAACATTTTATTGTTTGTTTCGGGGGTCCTGGGTGTAGGCATAGCCAATGCCTTTAATTTCAGGAGCATAAAACTTGTCGGGACAGTAATAAGTTCTACTTTTGTTTTGTTAACACCATTTTTTACCGGGATTGCTTCTTATTTTATTTTCCAGGAAGTCCTCACCATTTCCCAGATATTATTTGGGGTAACGCTGATAATGGGCTGCCTTATATTGTTGAGGGCGAGGAGCAATTCTCAAATTAGCCGAGGTTATATAAAGTAATAAATAGTTGCATATTGTAGTGGTCAAGCTTGCCTGTGCCCGCCTGTGCCCTTTAGGGCATAAGGGTACTCGACAGAACAAAAGGCAGAGTGAACTCTGCCACTACACTTGACTACACAGATTAATAGGCAGAGGACACAAATTACTTCAAAAGAAAATCTGGGTAATCGGGTTTTTGGAATCTGTGTAATCAGATTGCCGAGCATAGCGAGGTACATCTTGAGGTATAGGAAAGTATAGACATCCGTTGATTGGCTTGATAAATCAAGCAACTACAGTTCGTCTTTGTAGTTGCCTCATTTATGAGGCTTTTTTAAAAGGAGGGAAATATCATGGCTAAGAAAATTAAGATTCGGGCCGGGGAGGTAGAGATGGAGGCCGAGCTGAATGACAGCCGAACGGCTCAGGCTATCTGGAAGGCCTTACCCCTCAAGGCCCCCGCTAATACCTGGGGTGAAGAAATCTATTTTTCTATCCCGGTTCAATGTGCAGAGGAAGAAGCTCAGGAAGTGGTCAGCCTGGGAGACCTGGGTTACTGGCCGCCAGGAACAGCTTTCTGCATTTTCTTCGGCCGGACTCCGGCCAGTCAGGGTGAGGAGATTCGTCCGGCCAGCCCGGTAAATATTGTCGGAAAAGTCCTGGGGAACCCGAAAGAATTTAAAAAGGTCCCGGCCGGAAGCCAGGTAACCATAGAGGCAAAGACCTAACCCGAACAAGTCGGAATGACAAAATCTAAATGTCAAATGTCAAATAAAATCCAAAATCCAAATGTCAAAATTTTGACATCTACTCTCTTTGCTTTTTTTTGTCATTTGAGATTTGTCATTTGTCATTTATTCGTCATTTGGATTTTGACATTTGTCATTTACTTTCTATTTCGCCATATTTTCTTGCCAAAAGAGCAAGAACTTTATGAATAAGATACTAAAGGGCACCAGCGAGCATAAGCCGGTTATTGGTATCACTATGGGGGACCCGGCCGGGATTGGAGCCGAGATTATCGTTAAGGCTCTCTCCGAAGAGGAAATTTACCGGATTTGCCGGCCTCTGGTCATCGGCGAGGCCGGAACCCTGAAAAGGGCCACCGCTCTGGTCAAGGATATGGGTGGCCGAAGCTTATCCCTGCACTGTCTCTCTGCAGTGGAAGAAGCCAAAAGCGAATACGGAACCATTGACCTTCTCAACTTGAATAACATAGAAGCAACTTCCGTTACCTATGGCCAAGTGAATGAATCCTGTGGGAAAGCGGCCATAGAATACATTCAAAAGGCGGTAGAGTTGGCCTTGAAAGGGGAGATTCAGGCTCTGGTTACCGCCCCTATCCATAAAGAAGCTGTCCATCAGACCGGACTTCCCTACCCCGGCCATACCGAGTTTTTAGCCCACCTAACAGGAACGGAGGATTATGCCTTGATGCTCATCCATGATAACTTCCGCATTGTTCATCTCTCTAATCACCTTTCTTTAAAACGAGCCTGTGAGGAAGTAAAGAAGGAGAAGATATTAAGAGTGATTAGATTAGGAAACAAAATGCTGAAAAGGTTAGGAATAAAAAATCCCCGCCTGGCCGTAGCCGGACTTAATCCTCATGCGGGCGAGGGGGGGTTATTTGGCCGAGAAGAGATAGAGGAGATAGCCCCGGCTCTAAGATGGGCCCGGAAGGAAGGGATTAAGGTAGAAGGACCTCTTCCCCCGGATACCATCTTCTCCCGGACCCGAGGCGGCCAGTACGATTTGGCGGTGGCTATGTACCATGACCAGGGACATATTGCCATGAAAGTAGCCGGCTTTACCTATAATCAGGAAAGGGGTCAGTGGACTTCCATCAAGGGAGTAAATATCACCCTGGGGCTACCTATTATCCGTACCTCCGTTGACCACGGGGTAGCCTTCGACCAGGCCGGAAAGGGGACGGCTAACCCCGAGAGCCTTAAGGAAGCAATAAGGTTAGCCGGACAATTAACCTAAAAATTAACTACTCAGCCACCAAGGCACAAAGACACCAAGAACATTAAGATTAGTGAACGATTCTAAATACCCCGTCAGACCTTCGGTCTGCCACCCCTTTATTAAAGGGGAATGAAAACAACATCTCCCTATCCCCTTTTCTTACCTGTGCCCTGTGGGTGCGCTTTGCTTAGTGCCTTTGTGCCTTGGTGGCTAAAAATTGCTTTGCTAGAAACAGGCCGATGATCGTCTTGCCATCTCTTATCTTTCCTTCTTCAATCATTCTCAAGGCTTCGTCGAACCTGAGGATGACTATTTCCAGAAATTCATCCTCTTCCAGACTCTGTTCCTTCTTCTCCAAATCGGTAGCCAGGAAGAGGTGAATGAGTTCACTGCTGAATCCCGGGGAAGGATAGTAGGAGATAAGCCCTTTTAACTTCCCGGCCCGGTAGCCAATCTCCTCCTTCAATTCTCTTTCCATACAGGACCGGGGGTCTTCTTCTTTCTCTAATCTCCCGGCGGGGATTTCATAAATTATCTCTTCCACCGGCTTGCGGAATTGTCTTATCAAAATTATCCTTCCCTCGGGAAGAAGGGGAACAGCAGCTACCGCCCCCCCGTGCTCGACGATTTCCCGAATAGCCTTTTTGCCATGAGGAAGAATAACCTCATCCACCTGCAGGTTAATGATCTTCCCTTCATGAATCCGTCTCGATTTAATTGTCTTCTCTTCCATTTCACCTTAGGACATTAGCTTTAAGATTTCTATATACAAATAGAGCATCGCCAGACCAAATATTATTGCCAACCCCCCCAAAACACGAAATAAAAATAAGGGGCATTTTTCTACTATCTTTTTCGCTTTTTGGGGAAAGAAAAGATAGAACAACCCCTCTATCAAAACAGCCAGGCTTATTATGAGAACTAAAACTCTTCCCTCATCCATAATAAAGGTAAAAATATCAGCAATAATTGACTGCATTTTTATTCTCTAACTACCCGCCTTTTTCTAAAGACAAACAGATTATTCAGCCTATAACCAAATCGCCACCGTTGAATAATCTCAAATCCATTTTTATTCAGAATCTCCATTACATATCCCTTTGACAACCCATAATCTTCCTCAGATTTATCCATCCCTCTCTCATTCTGGTCAAAGTCCCACCAACATAATTTATGACAGAACCAACCGGAAAAACCACCGATCATGGTTAAGAACAATTTCCCTTCATCTTTCAAAACCCTATGAGCCTCAGATAAGACGCCGTCTCTCTTGTTGAAGGGAATATGATTGAGACAAGCAATCATAGTAACAGTATCAAATTCTCCATCTTCAAAGGATAAATTAGTAGTATCTGTTACCTGATCAACTCCTTCAAAAGGAAAGGTGTCAATGCCTATCCCTTCTCCTCCTAATTTTCTATACATATTAATCAATTCGTTTTTCCCGCATCCTACATCCAAAACCTTTCCTTCCAAATAAGGAAGAATAAATTTGAGCCTCTCTTCCTTGAAAGCGGTAAGACGCAATCTCCCCTGCATTTTTTCATTAAGAATAATCCTCAAAGGAATCCCCAAAAAATCCCAGATACCTTGAATGACGGCTCTCTTTTTCTCGTCAGAAGAATTTTCTAACGGCACCAAGTCAAGTTTTCTGATAGGGTTTATCTGGGAATCTCCCACTGTCTTCCTCCTTACGATTTTACGCTGACAAAATTAGGCCGCCTTCAGCGACAACTTTTTCTACAAATTTGTTTAAAGTAATCTGTGTAATCTGCCTGTTAATCTGTGTAATCAAGCATAGGAATTGAAATTTCTATGCTTAAATTTATAACCTTAAGCTATCCAGATAAAGCCTTTTGTGATTGCTTTTTTTAGATGGTGCTCGGGGAGCCACAAAGCCGGCAAATAGGCCCCTGTGGGCGCCTTCATTGCTTTCTCACCACCTTTTTTTACCCACCCAAAAGAATAACCTGGTTGGGGCCGGCAAATATACCTGCTATCGCCCCGGTCATAAGACAAGCCAGGGTGGCGGCAAAAAGGGCCCGAAAACCTAACCGAGCCAGATCTTTTGAACGTTTGGGTGCTAAAGCACTCATCCCGCCCACAAAGATAGCCAGGGAGGCAATGTGAGCAAACCCGCATAAGGCATAAGAAGCAATGACGGCAGAACGGGGATGAACCAGGGCACCCTGATCAATAAGCTGGGCCAGATGCAGAAAAGAGACCACCTCAGTGACAATCACTCGTTCACCTAAGAGAGTAGCCACCAGGGGAACATCAACTAGCGGAACACCCATAAGCAAAACTAAAGGATAAAAAATAAAGCTTAAAATTTTCTGCAGCGAGAGCTCTAAATTAAGACCAATTAAGCCGCCTACCCCCTCCCCTAAAGCGCCAAACCCCCAGTTAACCATAGCCAAAAGGCCTAAAAAAGCAAGTAAAAGCGCCGCAATACCCACACAAAGCTTAACTCCTTCATTTGCCCCGGAAATTATTGATTCCACCCAACTGGAAACCTGCGGAGGCTCCGCTTCCACCCGAACTCCCAATGTCTCCGGCTGGGCCGTTTCGGGAAAGACTAATTTAGACATTATAATAGCGGCCGGAGCGCTAAGAATAGAGGCAGAAATAAGATGTCCGGCAATGGCTGGAAACACCCCGTGCAGTATCCCCACATAAAAGGCCAGCATCGTAGAAGCAATAGTGGCCATACCTACAGTAAGGATCGTACAAAGCTCGGAAAGGGTCATTTTTTCAATATAGGGCTTTACCGTAAAGACAGACTCAATCCCCACAAAAATATTACTGGAGGCGCAGAGTGACTCGGCCCCGCTTATTTTCATCAGCCTGGTAAATATCCGGGAAAAACCTTTCACCATCAAGGGCATAACCCGCGTGTAGTAAAGCAGGCCCATAAGGGCGGAAAAAAAGACAATTGCCGGTAATACCTGAAAGGCTAAAATAAAACCCATAGGCTCTTCCCCGGCCGGGCCGACTGTCCCGGGTGAGATCGCCAAAGGCCCAAAGAGAAAAAACATCCCTTCTTGAGCAAAAGCCAAAACTCTTATCACCACCCTATTTGCCCAGTCAAATAAAACTATCCCGCCCGGCATACGGAAGATAACCAAAGCAAAAAGTAGTTGCAAAACCAGAGCCCAAAAAATCAACCGCCAGTTAACCACCCGCCGGTTAGGGGAAAATATCCAGGCCACAAACATCAACCCAAAAACCCCACCTAAACTTAACAAATTATACACTTCCATTTTTTCACCTCATCTCAAGATATACCTCTACTATCGTTTGGCTGATTATACAAATTAATAGGCAGATTACCCAGATTACTTCAAAAGAAAATCTGTGTAATCGGGTTTTTGGAATCTGTGTAATCAGCCGAACAAAGTGAGGCATGTTTTTCTATTTCCGGGCGATGAGAGCAGCCCCCAAAGCAATGACAAGCTGGGGCCAGTCAGGAACATATACTTCTATCTGAAGTTTATCTTCTATTGCCTTCTTGACCCCGATATTTTTCGCTCCTCCCCCCACAAAAGAGACCGTCTCTTTTGTTCCTATCTTAGAGAGCATCCCATAGATTCTTTCAGCAATAGAGTTATGAATGCCGGCAACAATATCCCCTTTATTTTTCCCTTGAGCAATTAAAGATATGACCTCGCTTTCCGCAAAAACAGTGCAGATGGAACTTATATTTATGGGAGACTCCGACTTTAAGGACAGTTTCCCTAAATCTTCTAACCTCATCTCTAAAACACCACTTATAACCTCCAGAAACCTTCCGGTCCCGGCTGCACAGCGGTCATTCATCACAAAGTCCACCACTTTTCCCTTTTCATCAAGGGAGATTACCTTGCTATCCTGCCCGCCCAGGTCAATGACGGTTCTAATCACGCCGTTGGGTGAACCCAGATGAGAGGCCCCGCGACCGGCAGCACTAATCTCCGTAATCACCCGGTCGCCAAAATCAATACTCCTTCTTCCGTAACCGGTAGAAACGATACATCCTAGATCAACCCTCGACAAGGTAGCCTCTTCCAGGGCCTTCTCTAAGACCTCTTGAGCGGCCCTCTGGGGATAGGCCCCGGTAGGGCAGACGGCTCTCGCCAGGACCTTCTCTTCACCCAGGATTATTACCTTGGTAGTCACCGAGCCAATGTCAATTCCCGCCGTAATCATCTAATTATCTCCAGAAATGCTTCCATGCGGGTCCTTAACTGCTCCACATCTTCCAGGCTATAATCAGTATGAATGCTTAAGAAAGGAATACCTTTATCCTTGAATACCCGGGATACCCGAGGTAATTCCATATCATAGAGCGGACAGAGTCTTAAAGAGTGGTGAACAACTCCCTCCACCCTAAAATCTTCTACGGCCTGAAAAAGCTTATCCAGGCGGTCATCGCCTTCGGTAAAGCAGGGACAACTGGTGGAAAGAAGATATCTATTGGCTATGGCCGCGAGCATACCCTCCTCGGTCCATTCATCCACCTCTACCGGGTCATAAAGATGTCTAGTTCCGGAACAAAGTTCATCTATGACTATGATAGCTCTCATCTCTTCAATCATGTTAAGGAGTTTAAAATTGGGCCAAACCAGGGGAGCTCCGGTAAGTAACAACCGCATCTTCTGCCCTCCGCCGGCCCCATTGGCGCCAAGCGACTTTACCGGGCCTTCTCTTCTCTGCCTTTCCAGCTCCTGGCAGAGCTTTTCGGTATTTTTTATCCACCTCTCTAGATCATCATAGAAACTGGCCTGGGCAATAAGAAGGGAATCTCGGCCGTTTATTAAAGGAGGGTCATGTTTTCTTAGCTCATAAAGACGGCGCCAGACGGCCTGACGTCGGTGTAAAAGCCTAATTGATTCCCTTAACCTCTTTTTGGTGATTTTATTGCCGGTTAACTCCTCCAGCCTCTCTTTAAGTATCCTTATCTCCCTTAGCCAATACTCCCTGGAGTAGCCCAGGTCTTTAGTCTGAGGAAGCCTCAAAACCCAGGTAGTAACATAATCCGAGAGAACCCCTCCCAGCTTTTTCTTGTCGTCACAAGGAGTAGGAGTAATCACCACATCACAGAGTTCAAAGTAGGAGAGTCCGGCTACCTTAAAACCGAAAGAGGACTTTACCAGAGGACAGATATCCCGGGGTAGAACCTCCTCGGCAACGGCGATAGTATCATAGGAACTGGCACAAAGCCGCACCGGAAGGGCTCCGGCCGCATAGATTAGCTCCTCCGGGGTGAAGATACAGAAACTGCCGATGATCTTACCGGGAAAGTCCTTCAATTCTCTCTCCCGGACCTCGGTGGAAATAATCTCTTCATAATAGGAAATGCCCTGGGGGCGACCGGATACCTTCCTCATCAATTCCAGGTTCTTAAAACCCTCTTCAGCTATTTTTTTTCTTAGGCCCGGGATCTCTTTCCGGAAAGGGGCCTGGGGATATCTATTCTCCAACTCTTTCCCGGCTAATTCCTTTATGCTAAAGTTTTTCTTCGCTTTCTGAAAAAGATTAATTCCCATTTTTTATCCCTTAAACTTTGACTTAAAGAGAGTTTTGCCCAAAAATTTTATT
>CAZUTJ010000003.1:0-15888 GCA_964622875.1 uncultured bacterium | reverse complement strand
ATCTGGGTAATCTGCTTGTTAATCTGTGTAATCAAGTATAGAAAAGTGTTTTATGCTTTCCTATACCTCAAGAAAACTTCGTAACCACAGATTACCCACCCTCCCGAGGCGGGCAGGAATTATCACCAGTGAGTTTTAAGGTGCTGGAGGCTATTAAAACTTGTCAGGTTCAGGTTATTGAAGAGAGTCAATACCGGTATGGATGAACCCTCGCTTTTGGGGTAACGCCGGCCTTGATTTTTTCATTACCATGAAAAAAAGTCTTGACTTTTTTTGATTATAATATAAAATAGTCCCATAATGAAAATGATAAAAAGGTCAATTTATCATAATTTGTGGCAAGAGCTATCGACAGAGAAACAAATGATATTTCTGTCCGGTCCCAGACAGGTAGGGAAAACCACGCTGTCCAGGGAGATAGCGAAAGGATTCCGAAATAGTATTTATTTTAACTGGGATATTTTTAACCATAAGAAATTGTTGATCACAAATCCAACCTTTTTCGAGAATATAAACAGGCAAGACGAGTCAATACCTCTTATAATTCTTGATGAAATACACAAATATAAGCACTGGAAAAATTATTTGAAAGGAACCTATGACCAGTTTTCGCCAGATTATAAATTTCTGGTTTCCGGAAGCGGCCGTTTGGACTTATATGTGAAAGGTGGAGATTCTCTTGCGGGCAGATATTTTCAATTCCATTTATTTCCGTTCACTGTTGCTGAGTTAAGTAGTGAGAAAAGAAATTTCCACGAATTTGTCAAAAATCCTCTTCAGGCTTTTGATATTAACGATAAAAATGTAACCCGGGAAACCTGGCAGACGCTTTTTAATATCGGCGGATTTCCGGAGCCTTTTGCGAAAGGGAAAAAGGCCTTTTTTGCCAGGTGGACAAAAAATTATGTAACCCAAGTTGTCCGTGAAGATATCAGGAATTTTTATGACCTAAAGAATATAGACAATATTGAAATTCTATTTACTTTGCTGCCGGTAAAGGTGGGGAGTCCTCTCTCAATGAATAATATGGCCGAAGAATTGCGGGTTGCTTTTGGCAGTGTAAGAAAATGGTTGAGATTATTTGAAATTTTTTATCTGACATTCATCATCAGCCCCTGGACGAAGAGAATATCAAGGGCAATTTTAAAAGAGAAGAAATTATACCTTTTTAATTATCCCGAAATTGAGGAGGAAAGTCATAAGTTTGAGAATATGGTTGCCCTTGAACTTTTAAGAGCCATTTATAACTGGAATGAATATGGATACGGCCGGTTTGCCTTGTATTACATTCGCAATAAAGAAAAAGAAGAGGTTGACTTTCTGATTGCTAATAACAATAATCCGATTTTGCTGATTGAGACAAAACTTTCAGAAGAGGCTGCGGCCGGTAGTTTAATCAAATTTCAAAATGCTCTGAATATTCCGGCAGTACAACTGGTGAATAAAGAAGGTGTTTTTAGATACCTAAGAAATAATAAGAATAAAATTTTAATTATTACTGCTCACAAATGGCTATCTTCCCTGCCTTGAAGTTTAGGAGTTTTTTTTAAGTTGTTGATTGTAAAGGAGTTAAGAAATTATGCCACGGATTATCACGGATAAAATCTAAAAATAATTTATAAAACTAAAACATCCGCGGCCATAAAACTATTCACTTATATTTGGCTTTGCCTTTGAGTAAAAAGGCTTGAATGATCAGTTCTTTAGTAACCATTCACGGCCTTCATGTATCCCCCCTTTACGAAAGGGGGAAGTGCTTATTGATGTGGCCGTCCCGTGAACGGTTACGTTCTTTATAATATCAATTCCATCCGTGTTTATCTGTGGCGATATGCTTTGTTTTCTCTTAAAAAGAGTCCGCACTGTAAGTGCGAAGCTCTTTTTTTCTTGTCAAAAGATAGAAGAGGTGTTAGAATTAGTCTCGGGTAGCGGATTTTCAGTCCGATTGCCGAACGAAATGAGGCATGTCTTGTTCCCCTTTAACAATAAAGGGGTGGCAGACCGAAAAGGCCTCCGGGGTATTTTAGGAGAAAGAAATGAGCAGTGAACTTCTAACTATTCTGGATAGTTTAGGAAGAGAGAAAGGAATAGAGCGAGAGATTTTGATTGAAGCGGTGGAGGCGGCGGTCCTTTCTGCTTTTAGGAAGACACTGGAATCTATGCCTGCGGCCAGGGTTTCTATGGACCGAACAAGTGGGCAGATAAAAATATTTTCTCAGAAAAAAGTGGTAAAGGAGGTAAAAAAGCCCTCCCGGGAGATAGCCCTGGCCGAGGCTAAGAAAATAGATGCCGCTTTGGAGGAAGGAGACGAGAGCGAGGTGGAGGTTACTCCCCGGAACTTCGGCCGCATTGCTGCTCAGGCAGCCAGGCAAGTAATTATGCAAAAGATCCGGGAAGCAGAACGGGCTAATATTTATCAGGAATTTGCCGGAAGGCAAGGAGAAATAATCACCGGCACGGTGGAGAAGTTCGAGCAGGGAAATGTCATTATTAATCTGGGAAGGGCCGTGGCTGTTCTTCCTCAGCGGGAACGTTCTCCCGGGGAAAACTATCGGCAAGGAGAGAGAATAACAGCTTACATTTTAGAAGTGAAGAAGGTTAGCCATGGTCCCCAGGTTGTTCTCTCTCGCACCCACCCGGCTTTAGTTAAAAAGCTCTTTGAATTAGAAGTGCCTGAGATTTCCGAAGGGACGGTGGAGATAAAGGTGGTAGCCCGGGATCCGGGGGAGCGTTCGAAAATCGCCGTGGTCACTTCTCTGGAGAAGGTCGATTCAGTGGGAGCCTGCGTAGGATTTAAAGGGAGCCGGGTGAAAGCTATAGTCAGAGAATTGAGTGGAGAGAGGGTGGATATCGTCCGCTGGAATGAAGATATGGCGACTTTCATTAGCAACGCCCTCAGTCCGGCTGAGATCGTGGAGATTAAAATGGATCAGGAGAAACAAGAGGCCAACCTCATTGTTTCGGATGAAAAACTTTCCCTGGCTATTGGAAAAAGGGGACAGAATGTCCGCCTGGCCGCGAGATTAACCGGATGGAAAATCAATATAAGAGGGGAATCGGAAGTTGCCGAAGAGAGAAAAAAGATGGTGCGCGGTCTGGCTCAATTGCCGGGAGTGGGACAGAAGTTAGCTCAAATCCTCAGCGAAGCGGGATTTCATAATGTTCAGAAGATAGCCGGGACAGAACTCTCTAAGCTGATGAAGGTGCCGGGGATAGGGAAGAAGAAAGCAGAGAAAATGCAAATGGATGCAAGAGAAATTATCAAAGAAGTGTAACTACTCAGGTTCAAAGTTCCGGGGTTCAGGGTTCAAGGTTAAACTAATCAAGATTGAACGTTTAGGCAAACAACTGTGAACCTCTGAACCTTTGAACCCTGAACCTTTGAATCGTGAATCTGACAACCTGAGTGGTTACTTTTTGTTAAGATTTAATCTGTGAAAATCTGTGTAATCTGTGGTTGCGAAGTTTTCTTAAGGGGTATTAATAATGGCTAAGCTTAGGGTCCATCAGTTAGCTAAAGAGTTAGCTGTCTCCAGTCAGGAAATTATTAAGGAGTTGGGGGAGTTGGGGGTGGAGGGGAAAAAGCCGATGAGCGCCCTTGAGGAGACAGAGGTGGATCTCCTTTCAGAATCCTTAGCGGAGAAAAAAAGAGCGGAGGAAGAAAAAAAGCCCCCCTTAATCGTGGAAGAATCAATCACGGTGAGTGCTCTGGCCAAGAAATTAAATATGGCGCCTAATCTTCTCATTAAGAAACTTATGGGAAAGGGGACCTTCGCTTCCCTTAATCAGAGCCTGGATAAGGGGACAATTATTTGGGTAGTTGAGGAGCAAGGTTGCCGGGTTAATATTCTTTCTCCGGAGGAGGCGGCTTTAGCGGCTGAAGACTTAGAGGACGACCCTTCTTCTCTCGTTCCCCGCCCACCTGTGGCCACTATAATGGGGCATGTTGACCACGGCAAAACCACTCTTCTTGATGTTATTAGAAAGACCAGAGTAGCTCAGGGTGAATCGGGAGGGATCACTCAGCATATCGGAGCCTATGAAGTGGATCTGCCTAAAGGCAAAGTGATCTTCCTGGATACCCCGGGGCACGAAGCCTTCACGGCCATGCGCGCTCGGGGGGCCCAGGTTACTGATGTAGTGGTTTTAGTAGTAGCTGCCGATGACGGAATTATGCCTCAGACAATAGAAGCTATCGATCATTCTAAAGCTGCTGATGTTCCCATCCTCATCGCTATTAACAAAATTGATAAACCCAATGCCCGGCCGGAGCGGATAAAGCAACAGTTAATGGAACATGGTCTAACTCCGGAGGAATTAGGAGGCAAGACTCTCTGCGTTGAGGTTTCCGCCACCGAGAAGCGGGGATTGGAAGAACTGTTAGAGTCGCTGCTTCTGGAAGCGGAAATACTGGAGATGAAGGCTAATCCTCATCGACCGGCCCAGGGGGTAGTCATTGAGGCCCGACTGGACAAAGGAAGGGGGCCGGTAGCCACTGTTCTTATAAAGAAAGGAACCCTGCGGATAGGGAACGACTTTATTTGCGGTTTCCTGGGAGGAAAAGTAAGAGCTTTGTTTAATGATAAAGGCGAGAAGGTGGAAAGCGCGGGCCCTTCCATCCCGGTTGAAGTGTCGGGTTTCAATGAAGTTCCTCAAGCGGGCGATCTATTTCAAGTAGTCAGTGATGAGAAGAAAGTTAAGGAGATTACTTTCAAGCGGCGGCTCTTTAAGAGGGAGGGAGACTTAAGGAAGGTGAAGCATCTTACCCTTGCTGATCTCCATGCCCAGATTGAAGAAGGCAAGATAAAAGAATTGCCTGTCATTATTAAGGGCGACACCCGGGGTTCGATAGAGGTGCTCTCTGATTCTTTGGGACAGTTAATAAACAATAAGGTGAAACTAAGAATCATCCATGCCGGAATAGGAGCGGTGAATGAATCCGATGTTATGCTGGCCTCGGCCTCGAATGCTATTATCTTAGGGTTCCATGTGAAGACTGCTCTCGGGGCCTCAGAATTAGCGGAAGTGGAAAAAGTAGATATTCACTTTTACAATATTATTTATGAAGCTATCTCTGAAATAAAAAAAGCTCTGGAAGGCTTGCTCGAGCCTGAATATAAAAAAGTGATTCTGGGCCGGGCGGAAGTGCGACAGGTTTTCCGCATTTCCAAAAAAAGGGCGGTGGCCGGTTCCCGTGTTGTCGAAGGTAAAATAGCCAGAAACTGTAAAGTTACCTTGCTCCGGGAGGAAAAATCAATCTATGAGGGGAACATAGGTACTCTCCGCCGTTTCAAGGATGATGTCCGGGAGGTGGAGGCCGGCTACGAATGCGGTCTTGGCTTAACCGGTTTTGATGATATCCAGGAAGGGGATATCATTGAAGCTTATATTCTGGAAGAACAGGAAAGAAAATTATAAAGAAAGCCACAAAGCCACAGAGTTAAAAACAGGATGAAGTAAGCGTCTTAATCCTTAATCCTTAATCCTTAGTGTCTTTGTGCTTTAGTGGCTAAAGATGTGTTGAGTTTCAGATGGTCATTGGTGTTCTGAATATAGATTTAATGATTCCCGGAAATAATTCTCTTAAAGGCAAGCGGCGGGTTCTTAAGAGTCTCAAAGATAAAATTAGAGGTCGTTTCAATGTCTCTATAGCTGAGGTAGGAAATAAAGATTTATGGCGCAGGATTAATTTGGGAATAGCCGTTGTCAGTGACGACCGCAGACAAGCTAATAGAATTCTATCTAAAGTGATTGAGCTGATCGAATTAGCGAACGATACGGAATTACTGGATTATGAAATGGAGCTATTGTAATAGAGAAAATCAAATAGCCACGGATATACACTGATAAAAAATGTTTATTAGTTTTAAAATATAAACCACGAGATTAACACAAGATTTACACAGATACAATTAAGATTTAATCTTTTTGTTTTCTTTTAATTCTTAAAATTTAATCTGGTGATAATCTGGTGAAATCTTGTGGTTATAAGTTTTCTTGCAGGTGAGTTAAATGGCGCATCGGCGAGTAGAGAGAGTGGCAGAAGCTATTAAGGAGGAAGTAAGTCTGATTATTCAGAAAGAAGTTAGAGATCCTCGTCTCGGATTTCTTACCGTAACGGCAGTAGAATTGAGCAGTGACCTGCGTTATGCCAAAATATTCATTAGTGTTTATGGCGGCCAGGAAGAGAGGATTAAAACTTTAAAAGGATTGCAAAGTGCTACCCGATTTATCCGTCGGGAGATGGGGCGGCGGATCAAGCTGCGCTATACACCGGAGATTGTTTTCAAATGGGATGAATCTCAGGAGAAGGCCGCTCATATAGATGGTCTTATTCGGCAGATAGGCAGAGGATAATCCGTTTAACCAACTAAAAATGCAAAATGCAAAAGGCAAAGTTAAAGGAAATCAGAAAGAAGTTGTTCAGGTCATGCCCGGCCCAGATTCGCCTCTGGCGAAGGTTGTCGGAGTCCTAAAAAGCAAGAAATCCTTCCTGATTACTTCTCACCTCCGCCCCGATGGGGATGCTATCGGTTCTCAGTTAGCTCTGGCCTCCCTCCTTGAGGAAATGGGAAAATCCGTATTTATCATTAATCTAGATCCCGTTCCCGAGACTTTTCGTTTTTTGCCCGGGAGTGATCGCATAAGCAATGATTTTACTTTCCCGGATCATCCGGAGGTAGCCCTGGTTCTTGACAGCAGCGGTTTGGATAGAATCGGGAAGGTAGCCGATTTAGTAAGAAAGGCAAAAACAATTATTAACATCGATCATCATCTAAGTAACCATAGGTTTGGGGACATCAATTTAGTGGAAGAGAAAGCGAGTGCGGTAGGAGAACAAATATTTTCTCTTATTTGTTCACTGGGTTTCTCCATAGGAAAAAAAAGGGCTCTTTCTCTCTATACGGCTATATTTACGGATACGGGAGCATTTCAGTATGCTAACACCACCGCCAGGACCCATGAAATAGTTAGCTGTCTATTGAGAGAAGGAGTGGATCCCGCCGACATTGCGGAAAAGGTTTATAGGAACAATTCCTTTTCCCGACAAAAGTTATTGGGACTAGCCTTAACTACTTTGCGGAAGAGCCGGCCGGGAGGAATAATCTGGTTTCGCTTGACCAGAGAGATGTACAGAAAAGTTGAGGCTAAAGATAGTGAGACCGGCAGTTTTATTGATTGTGTTCAGTCTATAGAGGGGATAAAATTAGCTCTTTTCTTTCAGGAAACTGATCGAAAAAGTCAGGTCAGAGTAAGTTTTCGGGCTAAAGGTGAGGAGATAAATGTGAATAATTTAGCCCGGCGATTTGGTGGCGGAGGACATCAGCGGGCCGCCGGCTGTCTTATGGAAGGAAGCATTGAAGAGGTGGAAAAGAAAGTCCTGACCGCCGCTCAAGAATTGCTAAACTGTTAAACTGTTAAATTGCTTGTAACTACTCAGGTTCAAAGTTCCGGGGTTCACGGTTCACGGTTAGAAAACGATTGAGCAATAAACCAAAAAAATCTGTGTCCTCGGGTTTTTGGAATCTGTGTCCTCAGCCAAACGAAGTGAGGCATATGTTAATGGATGGTATTCTGAGTATTAATAAACCCAAAGGAATAACTTCTCATGATGTTGTCGTTCAGGTGAGAAAGATTTTTCATCTCCAGAAAGTGGGGCATGCGGGCACCCTGGATCCGGATGCCACCGGTGTCCTGGTCATCTGTCTGGGGAAAGCCACCAAATCGGTTAGATTCTTGGTTAATGATGATAAGGAATACGAAGCGATTATGGTTTTAGGTATCTCTACTGATAGCCAGGATGCCGGAGGGCGGGTTCTGAAGAGGATAGACAAATTGAAAGTCAGCGAGACAGATGTCCGGGAAGCTATAAAGGGATTCCGGGGAGAGATAGAACAGGTTCCGCCTATGCTCTCGGCTGTTCATTACCGGGGAAAACGACTTTATCAGTTAGCTCGACAGGGAAAGGTGGTAAAGCGAATTCCTCGTCCAATAAAGATTTTTTCTCTGGAAATCCTGAAAATGGAACTTCCGCGGGTAAAATTCAGTGTCGTTTGCTCTAAGGGAACCTATATCCGCACTCTTTGTGCTGATATTGGGGAGGCTTTAGGTTGCGGTGCTCATCAGGCAGAGCTTATCAGGATAAGATCCGGGGCCTTCCATATCCGGGATTCCCTTACCCTGGAAGAATTAAGAAAGGCTGCTCATCCGGAGTCTTTTCTTTTGCCCGGGAAAGTGGTAAGTTGTAAGTGATAAACCTTGAACCTTAACTACGGGGAGTGAGAAAATCTTTAAATGGAAGTCATTCAAGGTCTGGAGAGGTTCCGGAAAGATTCCCGGGATCCGGTCCTGGCTCTGGGAAGCTTCGATGGGATGCACCTGGGTCATCAGAAGGTCATCGAAAGAGCGGTCTATCGGGCCCGGGAAATTAAAGGAAAGAGCCTGGTTGTTACCTTTCATCCTCATCCCCGCCGAACAGTTAACCCCGGGAACCATCTTTCCCTGCTAACTACCGCCGAACATAAACTGAAGCTGATCGGCCGTCTTGGGGTTGATGTCTGCCTGATAATTAATTTTGATAAAAACTTTTCTCAAATGTCCCCCCGGGAATTCGTGGTTAAGGTTCTCTATCAACATTTACAGGTCAAAGAAATCTTCGTTGGCTCTGATTATCTATTTGGCAGAGGGAAAGTCGGCGACCTGGATTTTCTTATAAGAATGGGGAGGGAATACGGTTTCCAGGTAAATAAAGTAAAAGCTCTCCAACGGAAAGGAGAAGCAATAAGCAGCACCCGTATTCGTCAACTAATCCAGGGGGGAGAACTAAGCCAGGCCCGGGAGTTCCTCGGCCGCCCTTACTCTATTTCGGGAAAGGTGAAGAGAGGAGACAAAAAAGCCCACCTCACCGGCTACCCTACGGCTAATCTTAGTCCTGGCGAAGAGATCCTTCTCCCGGAAGGAGCCTATGCGGCCTGGATACGTTTGGATAAAGAGGTCTATGCCGGGGTAGTAGGAATAGTGGAAAGGGATAAGAAAAAGATAGTGGAGGCCCACCTGTTCAATTTCACCGGCGATCTTTACGGTGTGAAGGCGGAAGTTGTCTTCTGGAAGAAAATAAGAGGAAAAAGGCATTTTTCCCACCGGGAGGAAGCGCAAAGGCAAATAGCAAAAGACAAAGAAACAGCTCAGAAAGCATTAAAAAGTTTCCCTTTACAAAATCTTAATTCTGTGTTAGGGTAAGTAAGTAGCTTAGGCACAAAGACGCAAAGGTAAACAATGAAATTTAGGTAAGTCTTCAGTAAGTTGCAGGTGTAGTGGCAGAGCTTGCTTGTGCCCGCTTGTGCCCGCTTGTGCCCTTTAGGGTATTTAGGGTATTAGGGTGCTCTGCTCAATGGAAAGAATAAGGCAAAGTAAAGTAAGCTTTGTCCCTACAGATAGGGGAGGTCAAATGGCTTTAACTAAAGAGAAGAAAGAAAAGGTCATCGGTCAATTCAAGGCTCATGAGAAGGATACCGGTTCCCCCGAAGTGCAGGTGGCCCTTCTTACGGAGAGAATTAACGGTTTGATGGGGCACTTTAAGGCTTATAAGAAAGATCATCATAGCCGACGGGGGTTGCTTATGATGGTTAGCCAACGGCGGCAATTGCTCGATTATCTGAAGGGAGAGAATGTGGGGAGATATCGAGCCCTGATTGAGAAGCTTGGCCTGAGAAAGTAAAGATGCAAAGGGCAGGATCAAGGATTAAGGCGCTCACTTAGAACACTGCTGTCATGAGCTAAAAAAATCCCCTAAAAATCAACTTCATTGCCTCACGCCAAGGCGCCAAGGCGCGAAGAATAAAGACCAAGATTGGGGCTTTTGATAATTTTTGGATTTATAGGTGACGGTATATTAAAAAAATAACTTTGCGCCTTTGCGCCTTTGCGTGAGATATTTAAGGATGGTCTTGACTGAACATTTACCTTACCACTTACCACTAAAGAAAGGATCAATTATTATGGAAAGATTGGAAATGGAATTAGGAGGAAGAAAGTTAATTATTGAGACCGGTCGCCTGGCTAAGTTAGCCGATGGGGCCGTTACTGTCCAATATGGGGATACCGTAGTTTTAGTCACCGTAGTGGCTTCCCGGGAAATGAGGGAGGGCGTTGACTATTTTCCTCTTTATGTAGATTATCGAGAAAAAACTTATGCCGCCGGAAAGATTCCGGGAGGGTTTTTCAAAAGAGAGGGAAGGCCGACGGAAAAAGAAATCCTTACCGCTCGGCTTATAGATCGACCCCTGCGCCCTTTGTTTCCTGGCGGGTTTCGTAACGAAGTGCAAATTATGGCGGTGGTTCTCTCTACTGATATGGAGAATGATCCTGATGTATTAGCTATGATAGGAGGATCAGCGGCTTTAGCTCTCTCTGATATTCCTTTTTCTAAGCCCATAGGAGCGGTAAGGGTGGGAAGGCAGGGGGGAGAATTTATTATTAATCCTACCCATGCTCAAATGGAGGAGGGAGAATTGGATTTAGTAGTAGCCGGAACCAAAGATGGCATAAACATGGTGGAAGGGGAAGCGAAAAACTTGAGCGGGGAGACGATTCAGGAGGCTTTCCTGTTTGGGTATAAAGCGGTAGTGAACATCGTTTCCCAGATTGAACATTTAGTGGAAGCAGCCGGCAAGAAAAAAAGAGAGATTCAGCTTTTTAAGATTGATGAGGAGCTAAAGGAGAGAGTAGAGGGGCTGGCCCGGGAAAAGATAGCTAAACTGATGATTCCCCTTGATAAGCAGGAAAGGCAGGAACGACATCGTCAGCTTACCGAAGAGGTTCTCGCTAACCTTGCTCCCGGTTTCCCTGATCGGGAGAAGGAAATAAAAGGTATTTTGGAGGAACTGGAAGGAGAAGAGATGCGCAAAGTGGTTCTGGAAGAAGGAAGGCGCGCCGATGGGAGACGTCCGTCCGAAATTCGTCCCATCAGCTGTGAGGTAGCCGTTCTTCCCCGCACCCATGGTTCGGCCATTTTTTCGCGCGGGCAGACTCAAAGTCTGGTTACCACTACTCTGGGAACATTTCGCGATGAACAGATGTTAGATGGGCTGAAAGAGAAAACTTTTAAGACTTTTATGCTCCATTACAATTTTCCTTCCTTCAGCGTAGGCGAGATAAGACCCGTCCGCGGTCCGGGAAGACGGGAGATTGGACATGGGGCCCTGGCTGAGCGGGCCTTGAAATCAGTTTTGCCTTCCGGTGATAAATTTCCCTATACCATTCGTATTGTTTCCGACATCCTGGAATCGAATGGCTCCTCTTCTATGGCTACCGTCTGTGGCGGCTCTCTTTGCCTGATGGATGCCGGAGTTCCGATAAAGGACGCCATGGCGGGCATTGCTATGGGGTTGGTGAGAGAAAACCAAAAATATGTCTTGCTCACAGACATCACCGGGTTGGAAGACCATTTTGGCGATATGGATTTTAAGATAACGGGAACGAGGCAGGGTATCACCGCTATTCAGATGGATCTCAAGGTGGAAGGAGTAACCCCGGAAATCTTGAAAGAAGCTTTTGTTCAAGCTAAAACGGCTCTTCTCTCCATCCTCAGTGAAATGTCCCGGACAATTGACCGGCCTCGTTCTGCTGTTTCTGAACTTGCTCCCCATATACTTATTATCCAGGTACCGGTAAGTAAATTAGGGCGGGTGATTGGTCCGGGAGGCAAGACTATCAGGAGTATTACTGAGAGAACGGGAGCTGAGATCAACATTGAGGACGATGGAGAAGTTACTATTGCCGCCCCTAACGATGAGGGGGCCAGGAAGGCTCTTGGGATTATCGAGGATATTACGGCTGAGGTGGAAGTAGGAAAAATATACACGGGAAAAGTCAAAAAGATAATGAATTTTGGGGCTTTTGTTGAGGTTCTTCCCGGGCAGGAGGGGCTGGTCCATATCTCTAAGCTGGCTAATTATCGGGTGGAGAAAGTAGAAGATGAGGTGAAGGTAGGAGATGAATTTCCGGTTAAGGTTATGGAGATAGATCGCCAGGGAAGAATCAACCTCAGCCGCAAGGCTGTTCTTCAGGATACTGAGCAGCAGAAAAATAAAAACCAATAGGACGCAGATAAACGCAGATTTAGGGGGATTAAAAAAAATTAAAAAGCGATTACTCAGATATAGCCACAAAGACACTAAGACACTAAGATTGCAGAATGATTTTTTTATACTTTTTTGTAACTACTTTAGGTGGAGGTTAAGGGCTGTCAGTTAGGCTGTAGGCTGAAGACTGTTAGGTTATACTTTGCCCTATGCTCTATACTTTCGGTCTTTAGCTTAAGTAGTTACTAAATTTCCTTGTTTGCCTTGGCGCCTTTGTGTCTTGGTGGCCGAGTAGTTACATTAAAAATAATTATATCTGTATTTATCTCAAGAAAATCTGCGTCCAAAAAGTTTTTAAGTATTTTCTCTGTGTCCTCTGTATCCTCTGCGATTAAAGCTTTTTAACTTTTATGAGGGAAGATGGAAAGGGTTGAGGTTAAGATCAAGAAATTGCCCGGAAATGATGATATTCCGCTTCCTATTCCTATGAGTGCCGGAGCCAGCGGAATGGATCTTCGGGCTGCAGTGAAAGATGAGGAAACTCTTAAACCCGGGGAGATAAAGCTGATTTCTACAGGTATCCAGGTAGCTATTCCCCCCGGGTTTGAGGGGCAGGTCCGGCCCCGGAGCGGTCTGGCTCTAAAATATGGCATCGGCATTGTCAATAGTCCCGGAACCATAGACAGCGACTATCGAGGAACGGTGGGAGTTATTCTTATCAACCAGGGAAAAGAGCCCTTCTCTGTAAAGAGAGGAGAACGTCTGGCCCAGCTGATCATTTGCCCGGTTGCTCAGGCAGAATTAAAGTTAGTTGAGGAGCTGGGAGCTACGAAACGGGAAAGCGGCGGATTCGGGCATACGGGAAAGTAAAGGAGCTATGAAGTTTTTTGATTTCCTTAGCCAGGGTCGAAAAAATGAGATCTGGGGCTTTCTTCTTCTGGCTCTGAGTATCTTCATATTCCTCAGCCTTCTCTCGTTTGACCCCCAGGACATCTCTTTCTATACCTCTTCCCCTAATGTTTCCCCCGAGAACTATATGGGCTGGTTGGGGGCTTATTTAGCTTTCGGGCTTCTTTTTAGTTTTGGCTGGGCCTCTTATCTTATCCCTTTTCTCACCGGGCTCTGGTCTCTGAGTAAGTTCCGGGGAGTAACTCCTCAAAAACTACCCCTCAAGCTTATCGGAATTTCCTTAGTCCTGGTTGCTTCTTCCATTTTCTTTGCCCTGAAGAACTTAGCCCCGGCTGAGACTAAATTCCAGGCGGGAGGGATGGTGGGCTACTCATTCTCTCCCGGACTGACCGAGGGGTTCGGAATAATAGGAGCCCATCTTCTGGTAGCCGTCATCTTCGCCCTGGGGGTCCTTTTATCTACGGAATTCTCTTTCGCTTCTTTTACGGTCTGTCTTGGCCGGGGAATAAAGAGGCTATTCCTCTTTATGGGAAGAGCTTTCCGGAAGATGCTCGCTTCTCTGAAAAGGAGAGGCAGAAAGAAGGTTAAAATAGAAAGGAAAAGATTGTCTATTAGAGAAAAGCCTATCTTTCCTCCCCCTCCGGCCGGAAAAGAAAAGTTTAGACCCGAACCTTCTCCCTCCGCCCGGGGAAGTGCCTTTCAGCTTCCTCCTCTATCTTTTTTGAATCTTTCTCCGCCCGGGGGTAGGGGAGAAGATGTAAGCAAAAACTCCAAACTCTTAGAGGATACTTTCAAAAGTTTCGGGGTGGAGACGAAGGTGGTTCAGGTCAACGAAGGACCGGTAATTACCAGTTATGAGTTGGAGCCGGCTCCCGGGGTCAAGGTAAGTAGTATTACTTCTTTGGCCGATGATATTAGCTTAGCTTTGAGAACCCCCAGCGTCCGTATTTTGGCTCCTGTTCCGGGAAAAGCGGTAGTGGGAATTGAAATCCCTAACCGTCATCCTTCTCTCGTTTACTTGAGAGATACATTAAGTTCCCGGGATTTTCAGAAAGCTTCCTCCAAGCTGACATTGTCCCTGGGAAAAGATGTCCGGGGAAATGTTCTCCTGAGCAATTTAGCCGAGATGCCTCATCTTCTTATTGCCGGGACAACCGGTTCGGGCAAGACAGTCTGTATTAACACTCTTATCATTAGTCTCCTTTATCGAGTGACTCCGGAAGAGGTTAAATTTCTGATGATCGATCCTAAGCGAGTGGAGCTGGTTTCTTTTGACGGCATCCCTCATCTGATGAACCCGGTAGTAACTGAGGCCAAGAAAGCGGCCTCAGCCTTGAAATGGCTTATAGAAGAGATGGAAGAAAGATATAAGCTTCTGGCTCGGGTGGGGGCCCGCGATATTGAGCGCTATAATGAGATGCGTAAAGATCCGGACCCTCTTCCTTATATCGTTGTTATTGTTGATGAATTAGCTGACCTTATGGCTATTGCTCGGGCTACGGTAGAAGAGGCTATCACCAGATTGGCCCAGTTGTCCCGAGCGGTAGGTATCCATCTTATTCTGGCTACTCAGCGTCCTTCCGTAGATGTAATTACCGGTGTTATTAAAGCTAACTTTCCTTATCGTCTCTCCTTCCAGGTCTCTTCCAAAGTTGATTCCCGCACCGTTTTGGATATGAATGGAGCTGAGAGGTTATTGGGAAAAGGTGACATGCTTTTCCTGCCCGCCGGGCTTTCTAAACCCATCCGGGCTCAGGGAGCACTTATTGATGATCAGGAGATCGAGAGAGTGGTCAGCTTCTTGAAATCGCAGGGGGAGCCGGATTGCCGGGAAGAGATGTTTAAAGAGGCTGAACCCGCCTCTTTCCCTGAGCCGGAGAAGGATGAGCTGTTTGAGAGAGCGGTGCAGACGGTTTTGGATTCCGGACAGGCTTCGGCTTCTACCCTGCAGAGAAGATTCCGCATTGGCTACAACCGGGCGGCTCGTTTGATAGATAGAATGGAGGCTGAGGGAATAATCGGCCCTCTCCAGGGAAGTAAGCCCCGTCAGATATTAATTCACAGTCCCAGAATCGCGGAGACGCAAGACGATGAATCTACCTAACCGTTTGACTTTAATACGCATTGGCGCCGCTTTTGTTTTTATGATTTTTCTTTTTGCTGACCATCTTTATGCTCAATACGCCGCCCTTTTTCTTTTTACCGGAGCGGTTTTGACGGATATTTACGATGGGAGATTGGCCCGCCGTCAGGGGATAGTTACCAATTTCGGAAAATTGATGGACCCTTTAGCTGATAAAATATTGATGGTGGCGGCCTTTGTTTCTTTCGTCGGCCTGGGCTATATTCCCGCCTGGACAGTCATCGTCATTATCAGCCGGGAATTTGCCATAACCGGTTTAAGGCTTTTGGCCGCTTCTCAGGGAGAGATCCTGGCAGCCGAGAAAGGGGGAAAGCATAAGACCGCCTCCCAGATGGTAGCTATATTTACTATCTTGATTTTCATCTGTTTGAGAGGAACAGCGCTGCGCTTCTTTGACTTCTGGACGGAAGCCACGGATAAATGGTTCCAGCTCTCTATCCTTTATTTGATATATGTCACCGTTATTTTAACAGTTATCTCCGGCACTTTTTATCTTTATAGGAACAGGCATCTCTTCTCCGAGGAAAGAATAAATAAGAAAAATATTTAGCCACTAAGGCACAAAGACACCAAGGTAAATAGTGATTAGTTAGGCTGAAGGCAGAACGGGGAGGGTAAAGGGCCGAAATAGACCAACAGCCTTCAGCCTATTCGCTCTTTGAGTAATTAAAAAAATCATTCTGTATCTTAGAGACTGCAACAAAATAACTATTGCAAAAGTAATCATCTGTGGTATACTCTTAAACCATGGAC
>CAZUTJ010000002.1:0-18401 GCA_964622875.1 uncultured bacterium | reverse complement strand
TGTCCCCTTTATATTGAAAATAAATCTCTGGCTGAGGTGGAAATGTTATGTTCATTTTATGGAAAATATTTGTGGCATATATGCGGGACTAAAGGTTCTATCCAAGGCGAATTTGATTCTTCCGTGCTTAACATAAAAACCCGCTACACTACCGGGAAGAAGATAAGGGAAATATCTAAAAAAATAGATTTTACCTTATATCCTTCCCAAATTACACCCCATTACCGAGAATTACAGCAAAGGCTAAGAAGTAATCAGGGGCCTCCGGTGACCATGGAAAGTGTGATTAAGACGATGTCTGTTTTAGGTGCGGCTAGAAAGAGTGATCGCATGATGAAAACAGTAGCTGTAGATAACGATTAATATTAAAAGTTACCTGGTAATCGTTCACGGTTCACGGTTCACGGTTAAAGGAAATATAAAAATACAAGGAAATTATAGGCGCTTCCTTTAATTGATAGCTGCGAACGGTTACGCTACATATAAAACCGAAGGAGCAGAAGAGTGGAGAAGCAATTCAAGTATGCGGTAAATACCAACGGGCTCAGAGAAAAAGAAATTCCTGATATTGTTCAGATATGTTCCCAGGCGGGAGTTGATGGCATTGAATGGGGACTCTCCAGTCTTCAGGAAGCGCCCCATGAGGCAAAACAGATGCGGGCATTAACCGAGGATGCCGGCCTGGAGATAGCGGGCTTTATAAATGCCGGACATTTATGGAAGACCGATCTTATACGGCCGTGGAGCGAGGCATTAAAGGGCGCGGGTGGGACTACGCTCCGGGTAGCTCATCCCTGGTTTGGTGGGGATTATGAAGAGACCTTACATCAACGAGAGTCTTTTACAGATTTAATGAAACGGATCCGGGAAGGGCTGGAGAAACTGGTTCCCTTAGGCCGGGAATATAATATGCGCTATGTTCTGGAGATGCACTCCGGCAGCGTGGTTGCTTCTGCTCCCTGTGCCCGGCAGGTGATGGAAGGTCTGGACACCAGATATGTGGGTATTATTTATGACCCGGCCAATGGTGTTTTAGAGGGGCTTGTTCGTCCCCGGGCTGCAGTGGAAATCCTGGGGGAGTATCTGGCTTATGTCCATGCTAAAAATCTTTTTTTCAGATACAGCGGCGATTATCTAAAAGGCCCGGTTAAACGATTTGCCTGGGAACATAAATTATGTTCCTTAGAATACGGCTTGGTGGATTATGTGGAGATCTTTTTTGCCCTTAAAGCGGGCGGTTTCCAGGGCTGGATTGCTCTGGAAGAATTTTTTCAGGAAAGGAATTTATAGAAGAAGAAATAAAGCAAGCGGTTCGGTTTTTGAAGGAATGTGACCAAGCGGCGCCTTCCGGTCCCCAGGAGCCCTACACTACTTTTAACGATTAATTGTAACTACCCAGGTACTCAGAACTCAGAATAGAATGCCTGTGAGCGTCCTGGAGAATGGCTACCGCATAAAGATGGTGAAGACCCACTATGGCTGCCTGGGGTAGTTACATATGAAAAACCACAGAGGAATATCAGTTTGACGGTTTGACTGTATCCTGTCTAACTGTATTACTCTCTGTGTTCTCTGTGGTTAAGTTTTTGACAATCGTCGAGCGGCCTCCAGCCTAAGGGCAATAAGAGAAAAAATTTGCTTTATTAGCGGAGGCGGGGAGCCGAAGCGGTCCTGGAGTTCTTCCTGCAAATCCTTGAGTCCGGCTTCGTTAACAATTTCCGCCATTTTGCGGTAGATAGATAATCGTTGTCGGGCATCGGGAATGTAATCGTCAGGGATAGAGGCCTCCAGGCCCAGGTCGAGATAGGTTTCTGCCCTTCCTTCCCCCTTTTCCCCTTTTAACTCCTGCACCGTTTCTCTTAACAGTCGACAATAAAGGTCAAATCCCACTTCTACAATGTATCCGTGCTGCTCGGGCCCGAGGAGATTTCCCGCTCCCCGGAGCTGTAAATCCCGCATGGCGATACGGAAGCCGGAACCGAGATCGCTGAACTCTTCCATAGCCCGGAGCCTCTTCTGAGAGACCTCGGAGAGAGCTAAGTGTTGGGGAAAAAGGAGATAAGCAAAGGCTAAGTGCTTGAACCGTCCCACCCTTCCCCGCAGTTGATACAGGTCGGATAAGCCGAAGGTATCGGCCCGGTTAATGATGATAGTGTTGACATTGGGAATATCCAATCCGGATTCAATGATAGTAGTAGCTATGAGGACATCAATTTTATAATTGAGGAAATTGCTCATCACTGTCTCTAACTCCCGCTCCCGGAGCTGACCGTGAGCAATGGCCATTCTCGCCTCGGGGACAAGGCGGCGCAGCCTCTCGGCCACTCCCTCGATTCCTTCCACCCGGTTATGAACGAAGAACACCTGCCCGTTGCGGCTCATCTCCCGGCGGATAGCTTCGGCGACGGTCCTCTCATCATATGCGGCCACCAGGGTCCGGATAGGAAGCCTGTCTTCGGGAGGGGTATCTATCCGGCTCATATCCTTAAGCCCCATTAAGGACATATGCAGGGTGCGGGGAATAGGGGTGGCGGTCAGGGTGAGGACATCAACTAATTTTCTTAACTTTTTTAGTTTTTCCTTATGAGCTACTCCAAAACGTTGTTCTTCGTCTATGATGACCAGGCCCAGGTCCTTAAAGGCGATATCTTCCTGAAGTAGTCTATGGGTGCCAATAACGATGTCCACCGTTCCCTTCTTCAGGCTCTTCACGATATCCTGCTGCTGGGAGCGAGTCTTAAAGCGGCTGAGTATAGCGATGTTCAGGGGATAGTCAGCCACGCGGTCCGAGAAGGTAGTCCAGTGCTGCTGGGCTAAGATGGTGGTGGGAACCAGAACGGCTACCTGTTTCCCGTCCATCACGCACTTGAAAGCGACCCGCACGGCTACTTCTGTCTTCCCATAACCAACATCGCCACAGATAAGTCGGTCCATGGGTTTTGAGGATTCCATATCCCGCTTTACTGCTTCCAAAGTGCGCAGTTGGTCGGGGGTTTCCTCATAAATGAAGGCGGCCTCAAATTCGTGCTGCCAGGGGGTATCCGGGGAAAAGGCAAACCCTTTCCTTGCCTCCCGGGCCGCCTGCAGCTCCAGGAGTCCGCCGGCCAAATCCTGGATAGATTTTTTCACTTTTTTCTTGGTTCGCTCCCAGGAGCGCCCTCCCAGGCGGGACAACCGGGGAGCTTGTCCTTCCACTCCTACATATTTCCGGACCAGGCAAAGTTCCTCTACCGGGATATAGAGTTTATCTTTATTTAAGTATTCCAGGGCCAGGAAATCTCTTTCCCGGCCATCGGTGAGGAGCCTTTCCACTCCCAGATACTTTCCAATGCCCCGGTTGATATGCACTAAGTAATCGCCTTCCTGCAAATCAAGAAAGCCGGATAGAGGCACTCCTCCCTTGAACCGGCGTCGGGGGCGCCTCAGGCGATAGCGGGCGAAGAGTTCCCGGTCAGTGAGCAGGGCTAATTTTATCTCCGGGAAGAGGAAGCCGGATTGTAAGCGCCCGATACCAATAGATAATTCTCCTCTGATCTCTATATTTCGTTCTGGCAAAAGTTCCCGGAGCCTTCTTTTCTCCCCCTCGTTGTTGCAGACGAAGATTATCCGGTAACCGTCGTCTCTCCACAACTTAATCCGGCCGGCTAACTCCTGAAATTGCCCCCGATAGGTCTCCAGGGACTGCACCGGGAAGGGCTGGATGGGAACCGATTTCATTTCCGGAACGGTCTGGGGAAGAAGGGAGGTATAGATGAGCCGCTTCTCCTGACATTCCGCTAAAATCCGGGAGAAAGAGTCCCTCGCCTCCGTATCAAGTGCGGGGCAGGCTTTAATCCTTTCCCCAGAAGGGAGAGGAAAGGACGGGGGGGGAGTTCCCGAAGAGACGTTAAATGATGATTGGCCGCCGGTGGCCCGGAGGCGGGCCGGTTCGTCAAGAAAGATGAGGCTCTGACGGGGAAAGTAGGAGAGAAGGCTGGCTGAACCCCTCAAGGCCAGCTCGCTGCCGGGAAGAATAGTAACCCGATCCATCTTCTCCAGGGAGCGCTGGCTGGTAACGGAGAAAGAGCGAATGGATTCCAGGGTGTCGGCAAAAAACTCCAGGCGCAGGGGGTGCTCACCGGTGCTGGGATAAATATCCAGGATTCCTCCCCGCCGGCTGAAATCCCCCCTCTCTCCCACCATGGCGGCGGGTTCGTAGCCGTAATTAACTAATTTTCTTATTAACTTCTCTCTAGCCACTGTTTGCCCAGGAGAAAGCCTGATCAAGCAGGAACGTAGGCGGGAGGGGGGAATAACCCGGTTGAGGAGAGCGGGAAAGGGAGCAACAATTATCAGTCCCCGGCCAACGGTCAATGGTCCATAGTTTCCCAGCAACTTCTCTAGAACAGTGAGTCGATCAGCCACAATATCGGGGTGGGGGGCTAGATTCTCGCCAGGCAGAGTTTCCCAGGCCGGGAAGAGATAAACTTCATCTTCGGAGAGGCTGCGCAGGTCCTCCTCGGTTTTCTCCGCTTCCTCCCCGGTAGGGGCAATAAACAGAGTCGGAAAGGGAGACCCTCTCCTGAGAGAAGCCACCAGGCAAGAGCGGGAGGAGCCCCAGAGTCCGCTAACACAGAGTTCCCTAACTCCCCCGTGAATAGCTTTGATTGCCGCCGTCCAGGAAGAAGATTTCTCCAGTCGGGATAAAAGGTCGGAGAGAGACATAGCTCTATCGGTCAAAAGTGAGGATATTGTTTCTGTAAATAAGAAAGCCCAATAAATGAGGCAACTACAAAGACGAACTGTAGTTGCTTGATTTATCAAGCCAATTAATAGATGCTTATACTTCCCTGCCGCAAGAAAAGAAGTGTCAGGGTAAAAATAAAAAATATTGATAGACTAAACCTTTGATACTTTGACTCTTTAAATCATGGTTTCTTACTTAACCGTTTTATAAGTTTTTTAAGTCGAAATCGCTTCCGCCATCCCAGGCTCTGGAAGGCAACTCCCACATGATAAGCCGTTAATTCTGGCTTAATTATCTTCCACCAGACTACTTTAGCTTTTCCCTCAATTGGTGGTGCCTCAGGAGAGGTTTCCAGGCGAATGGTGACCGGGGTACCTACATTAATAGGGCTCTTTGCCAACAACTTAGCCCCGCCCAGGCTCAGGTCCACAACCTTTGCCTTCTGTTTCTCGGGGCCCGGGATAGTCAGGTATCCTGATCCCCCCCGCCCGGAGATATTCATCATCACGACCATAAGATATTTCAGTGAAGATGTCCATGGTGCAAGTAAAGCGCTCGGTCTTCTTCTTCAAACCCGGGGGAGAATCCGACTCTTTATTTGCCACAATTTCCTCCTGTCCCGCCCTTATTTGAGGAAAAGGTTATTCTGCTAACAACTTGAGGCCGGCAACAGACATGGGGGCATCATTTTTTTGAGAGTTTTTTTATTTTAGCATACCTTCCGCAGAAAGGGAAGAAAAAAGGCTTTCCTTTTCCGCCAAAACATGCTACACTATTTTCAAAAGGCCGGAAAAGTAGAAAATTATTAAGGTTGGGGCTATACCTAGGCCTTGATAAATGAGGGAGGTGATTAAATATGGAGAAGGAAAAAGGCTCTTGTTGCGAGCCGAAAAAGGAAGAAGCTCCTTGTGAGCCGGCGGCCCCCTGCGGGTCCGCGGCCCCGGCAGAAGAAGAAAAGGAAGAGGGTGGTAGCTGCTGCCGCTAACCTGGATTATTCACTTCATAGCGAATAATCCACCTGGAGGGCCGCATAATTAAAACGCTGAGCGTTTTAATTAAAGATTCCAGGCCTTTGGTCCTCGCAATCTTTCAGATTGCAGAGGGCGGGGTAAGCAAACAGGCTCAGGAGCAAGAGTAAAAAAAGTCCCTGCTCAGTCAGGAAAGGCAGGGACTTTTTTTAATACCCATAAGAAAACTTCGTAATTCCCTCCCTCTCCCCTCGCGGGAGAGGATTAAGGTGAGGGGGGGTATAATTATTATCGTCCTTCGGACGGGCCTATAGTGGCTGAGCTTGCTTGTGCCCGCCTGTGCCCGCTTGTGCCCTTTAGGGTATTAGGGTATAAGGGTGCTTGATAAAAAGCAAAGCAAGCTTTGCCACTACAATCGGAAATCCCTAGACCGTAAGCTCCCCTTTTAAAGAAGCCTGGGCCGCGGCCAGACGGGCGATGGGAACCCGATAAGGAGAACAGCTCACATAATCCAGGCCGATCCGATGGCAGAACTCCACCGAGCTGGGCTCTCCTCCGTGTTCTCCGCAAATACCCACTTCCAGATTCGGCTTGGTCTTCCTTCCCCCCTCTACCCCGAGCTGGATTAAGCGTCCCACTCCCTCTTGATCAATAGCCTGGAAGGGGTCTTCTCCCCAAATATCTGCTTCCAGGTAATCAGGAAGAAACTTGGCATCGTCCCGGGAAAGTCCAAAGGTAGTCTGAGTCAGGTCGTTGGTGCCGTAGGAGAAGAAGTCGGCCTCCTGAGCAATAGCCTCAGCCGTGAGGCAAGCCCGGGGAAGCTCGATCATGGTGCCTATCATATACTCCAGGTCAACTCCGGAAGAAGCGAGGACTTCCTGAGCTACCTGCTCAACCACCTCCCTCTGTGCTTTCAATTCTTTTACCTCTCCTACCAAAGGAATCATCACCTCAGGAATAACCTTAATCCCCTCCTTAGCTACTTCGCAGGCCGCCTCAAAGATAGCCCGGGCCTGCATGGCGGTAATTTCCGGATAAACAATTCCCAGACGACAGCCCCGATGTCCTAACATGGGGTTAGCTTCCCGCAAACTCTCTATTTTAGCCTCTAATTTCTCCCGGGTAACCCCCATCTTCTCAGCTAGCTCCGCCACAGCTTCCCGGCTATGAGGTAAAAACTCGTGCAGAGGCGGGTCCAGGGTCCTGATGATCACCGGCATCCCGTCCATCACCCGGAAAAGCCCCTTGAAATCTTCTCGCTGGAAAGGAAGCAGCTTAGCTAAAGCCTTTTCTCTTCCAGCCTGATTCTCAGATAAAATCATCTCCCGCACCGAATCAATTCTTTCTCCTTCAAAGAACATATGCTCGGTACGACAAAGGCCTATTCCCTCGGCTCCGAAAGCCAGAGCTGTTTTTGCCTGCCCCGGTAAATCCGCATTGGTGCGCACTCCTAACCTTCTCACTTCATCGGCCCAGGACATCATTTCCGCATAATCGCGGTAGATGGAGGATTCTTCCGCCAGCAACTGTCCTTCCATCACCTGGAGAATCTCTGAAGGCACGGTTTTCATTTCTCCTCGGATTACTTCGCCGGTAGTGCCATCAAGAGAAACATATTCTCCCTCTTTAATAACAACCTTATCCTCAATCCCGGAAGACGAAGTGCCGGCTACTATCTCTCTACGGGCATAATCTATCCGGAGAGCCTCACAGCCCACGACACACACCTTGCCCATTTGCCGTCCTACCAAAGCCGCATGGGAAGTCATCCCCCCCCGGGCGGTAAGAATACCCTGAGCCGCACTCATCCCCCGGATATCTTCCGGAGAAGTCTCTACGCGCACCAGAATTACCTTTTCTCCTCTCTCAGCCCACGCTTCCGCATCAGGAGCACTAAAAACAACTTTCCCGGCCGCCGCTCCCGGCCCGGCATTGAGCCCCTTAGCTAAGAACTTTCCGGACTGAAGAGCTTCTTTTTTCTCCCGGGGATCAAATATAGGCCTTAATAACTGGTTAAGCTGCTCCGGATCTACCCGCAAGAGCGCTTCCTCTTTAGTAATAAGCCCCTCCCGGAACATCTCTACAGCTATTTTAACGGCGGCAAACCCGGTACGCTTGCCCACTCTCGTCTGCAGCATCCACAAAGTCCCTTTCTGGATGGTGAATTCTACATCCTGCATATCCCGATAATGAGTATCCAGCTTCTCGGCAATGCCCTCCAATTGCCGATAAATTTCCGGCATCTCCTCTTCCAGGGAAATCAAATCGCTCTCCCCTTTTTGCCTAATATTGATCGGGTGAGGAGTACGAGTTCCGGCGACGACATCTTCCCCTTGAGCATTCATGAGGTACTCACCGTAAAACCGTTTCTCGCCGGTAGCCGGGTCGCGGGTAAAAGCTACCCCGGTACTGCTATCCGGCTGCATATTCCCAAAGACCATCACCTGAACATTCACTGCCGTCCCCCACTGAGAGGGAATATTATTGATTTCCCGATAGGTAATCGCCCGGGGATTATTCCAGGAAACAAAGACCGCTCCCAAAGCGCCCCAAAGCTGTTCCTGGGGATCCTGGGGAAAATCCAACCCCAACCTCTTCTTAATCTCAGCTTTGAACCTAACGGTTAACTCTTTCATATCTTCAACCCCAAGCTCCGTGTCTTCCGTTACCCCTTTACTCTCTTTGATCTCTTCCAGGATAGCTTCAAAAGGATCGGCCTCATCGGTCCCTTCCGGCCTGAGACCCAGAACCACATCTCCGTACATCTGAATGAAACGCCGATAACAGTCATAAGCAAATCTTTCATCCCGGGTCTGAGCAATGAGTCCCTGGATAGTAATATCATTCAAGCCCAGATTAAGGATAGAATCCATCATTCCCGGCATGGAAACCCGGGCCCCGGAACGAATAGAAACCAGCAGAGGATTTTCTTGATTTCCAAATTTCGCCCCCATAGTCTCTTCTAACTTCCTCAAATTTTCTTCCACCTCTTCCTTGAGTCCGGGAGGATACTGCCGATCGTTTTCATAGTAAAGACCGCAAACTTCCGTAGAAATGGTAAACCCGGGAGGAACAGGAATCCCTAAATTAGTCATCTCGGCTAAATTAGCCCCCTTACCTCCCAGGAGGTTTTTCATTTCCGCCTTGCCTTCTGCTTTCCCCCCGCCAAAAAAATAAACTTGTTTCCCTTGCATTGATTACTCCTTTTAATGAGCTCACAACTTACGCGACCGAAGGAAGCGCAAGTTGTTTAAGCGAATTATCCCGCGTAGTATGCCAAAAATTATTGAAAAAAATTTTTGCATGTCTCACGAAGCGGGACAGCCACAGTTTAATTACCGGTAATCCCTTCCTTAGCTACAAATACTTTTGTTAAAAACAGCAGCCTCACCTCCCATAAACATGCTTTTACAACCACGAAGGGCACGAAGTTCACGAAGTTTTTTAAAAAATTCATTTATTTTCTCTTCGTGAGCTTCGTGTTCTTCGTGGTTGTAACCTTTTCATTTTTCTTTCCCAGGTCTTTTGACGCTAACATTTATTAATCAACCCGCCAATTTTCTCCACTAATTCGCCTATCTTCACTCTTACCTGGGACATATCATCCCGGTCCCTTAAGGTCACCGTCTCGTCCTTCAAGGTCTGCGAATCCACGGTTATCCCATAAGGAGTTCCGGCTTCATCCTGACGGCGATAACGGCGTCCAATGGAACCGCCCTCATCATAAAATACCTGAAAGTGGAGGCGGAGTTTTTTGGCTATCTCTCGAGCTATCTCAGGCATACCATCCCTTTTTACCAGAGGAAAAATACCGGCTTTATAAGGAGCTAATTTTGGGGATAGCTTTAAAACCACGCGTTCCTCTTCCTCTTCATAAGCATCCACCAGGCAGGTAAGCAAGGTGCGCTCCACCCCGGCTGAGGTCTCCACAATATAAGGAACAAACCTTTCCTCGGAGTTGGTGGCAAAATAGCTTAAATCCTTCCTCGAATACTCAATATGGCGCTTCAAATCATAATCGGTGCGATTATGAATCCCTTCCAATTCCTGCCAACCAAAGGGAAATTCATACTGGATATCGTAAGCCTTAGCCGCATAATGAGGAAGCTCCTCTTCCGTATGCTGATGGAAACGGAGCTTATCCTCTTTAATTCCCAGCTCCTTATACCAGCTCATCCTTTCCTCTTTCCATCTCTCCAACCAGTTCGGGGCCTCTTCCGGTCGGACGAAATATTGCATCTCCATCTGCTCAAATTCCCGGGTGCGAAAGATAAAGTTGCCGGGAGTAATCTCATTACGGAAGGATTTCCCCAGTTGAGCAATGCCAAAAGGAATTTTCTGCCGGGAAGTAGCCTGAACATTAGAGAAATTAACATAGATACCCTGGGCTGTCTCCGGGCGCAGATAGATGAGATTAGCCTCCTCCTCTACCGGCCCCATATGGGTTTTGAACATCAGATTAAACTGGCGGGCATCCGTTAATGCTCCCCCGCAGTGGGGACACTTATCTTTCACCTCATCTTCACGGAAGCGCTGCCGGCACTGCTTACAATCCAGCAGGGGGTCGGTAAACCCTTCCACATGGCCGGAAGCTTCCCATACCCGGGGATGCATCATAATGCTGCAATCCAACCCCTCTATATCATCCCGATAGAGGGTCATAGCTTTCCACCAATGCTCCTTGATATTTCGTTTCAGTTGCACCCCCAACGGCCCGTAATCCCAGCAACTAATTATCCCGCCGTAGATTTCACTGGAGGGAAAAACATACCCGCGCCGCTTACACAAGGACACCAACTTCCCCATAATATCATTATTACCCTGATTCGCCATTGCTTTCTCCCATCAAAAAAACCTCCTCTTTGTCATGAAATATATCTTGTTATTAATACCTTTAACCAGGATGGGGTAAATACCGCTATCCCCTTTTGCCCGGGCCTGAGCCTGTCCAGGCATTTTTGCTGACCCGCTTTTCTTTTAACTAATATTTATGGAAGCAGAAGAACCGTCCCCTTGCTCTCACTGTTAGGTGCTAACTTTGATAACCTTCTCGCCGGCGTCAATTAAAAAGGTGTCTGTCCCCTTTTTATCAAAAAGTGCCAGCCTTTTAGTCGGGTGCAGTGACTGGTTAGGCTAATTAATGTAGTAGTTAAAATCTATATAGTGGCTGCCAGATAGTAACCAGCATGCTTTTATCATGATCTGTGAGTCGTCCTAAGCGGCGGGTAATATCGCTCTTATCCAGGCAGGCGATCTTTGCCAGTCGTACCCAAGAGTCTCGCAACAACCCACTGCTTGACCAATCTCTTAGCTTGTAGTCACCTCGTCCAGATCGTTCTTTTGTGGTTATGGGAGATAGAACGATATCTGCATCGCCTATGTCTAAGACTACAAGAGCGGGACGTCTTTTCCTATGAGTGGCACCTGACTCCGGAAAATCTACCAATACAATTTCCCCAAACTTATAGTTGATCATAGATTCCATCCTGCTCATCATAGGTTTCTAAGAAGTGCTTCCTTGCCGCTTCTTGCCATGGGCGATCTTCTTCTCTCTCATCTGGGATGGACACCTGAACATACCCTCCTCGTTGAGCAGAAATTGGTTGTTTCAATTCTAAATGCGTTGGGTCCAAAATCTTTGCTTCAATAATCTTCATAGCTTTTTCCTCCTTTCGATTTCTCCTATTTTATCCATAGAGCCTAACGATAGAACTCACCCGCCAAAAAGTGCCAGCTTTTTGGTCGGCTGGAGCGATTTGTTATAGCATTTTTTATGGTTCTAAAGAAGTATTTCTATGCCTATACTTATTCCATCTTTGACCTTTTGATAATAAATAATTTTTGCTTCGGCATGTTCACTCAGGCTGTTTTTAAAAAACACGAAGGGGCGGTTCTTCTGCTTCACTTATGCCTTGAACATAATGCTTTGATTTAACCCTGCTACCCTGGCAATTTACTTTTGTGTTGAACCGGCAATTGCTTTTATTCTCTTCAGCATTTCGTCGCGTTGATGCTTCTCCATAGATTGTAATATGATTACAGACCCTCCGCTTTCATGCATCCGATTGTTTCCAGATACCTTTGGCAATCCTCTTTATCATGAAATATATCTTGTTAGTTAATACCTTTAACCAGGATGGTAAATATCGCTATCCCTTTTTGCCCGGGCCTGTCCAGGCATTTTTGCTGACCCGCTTTTCTTTTAACTAATATTTATGGAAGCAGAAGAACCGTCCCCTTGCTCTCTTAGCCATTTTTTATTAAACCAGTTTACTCAGTCTATCCTTAATTGGTTTTTCAATGCGGTCAATATCATTGATCTGATTGATTTTGACATTATAAAATCTTGCAATCTTTTTAGGGATGGAATTCTTAATTTCTTTAAAAATTCGATTAGTTTCAATCGCATAAGACACATAAAGCTTTTTATCTCGCTCCACCTTTTTCACATCAATAAGAGGGGATAAATTACCATACAGCCATGCATCCTCTGGATCAAATAAACTTTTTACTGAATAAAGATACGCATACTTGTAAAAGTTTTCTATTGTTACAACAACGCCATTAGGGTGCTTTTTTAACATAAACGAGGTGTTCTTTTTTAAAGAATTAAAATCTCTAAAAGTATAATAATATAACCCTATAGGGGAGTCCTTTATATCGTTCTTGCGAGGTGGATATTTGTTAATATAGCCATCCGTTGTTTTATATTCTGATAAAATAAATTTCCTGCTACTACCTAATACATCAAATTGAAACTTTCTAATATAATCGAATGTCATCCCTGAAAAACTTTTTTCATAAAGAGCCACCAATATTGGAAATTTTACTGTTCCTGTTCCATGAAATAAAGCACTGGAAAAAATTTCCCCTTTGATTAACTTGTAGTTATCTTTAAAATCACACAACCTCTTAAAATTAGTTTCCTTTATTAAGTATGATAAAGGATGCAATACGCAAACAGCATCAGCATTAAGTTTATGATATGACTTTAAGAATGAGACTCCCAAATCTCTATCGTATAAATCGCTATCGCATATATTTCGTCCTTTCTCACCGTTTTTAAATTCTGATGTTGTGTCATTATATGGCGGATTGCCTATCATTATTAAAAACGCAGAAGGAGAAATTGAATATTTAGCCCTGTTCACTTTTATCAAAGAATTTGTATGAAAAAGTTTCTGGTGGTCAAAGTGTTGCTTGAGAAATTTACAGGCGTTTAAATCACGATCTGCTATCCGACAATCATACTGTTTGATACCGGATAAAAATGCCCCACAGCCCCCAGCACTATCGAATAGGACAACCCCTCTTTTTTTATTACCTAAATAAGGTTGAATAAAGTTATAAACCCTATGGACAAGTTCTTCGGGAGTATAGTAACTGCCTAATTGGATTCTTTCATTCTTCGGCAGATGTTCTGCTAAGTGGACTTGCATAACAACCACCTATCAATAATTTCAAGAAGCGTTTCAAGGATTTGGACAATGTCATGATTGTGCCGTTTGGACGCCATCCCAAATACTTTCATCATACATACAAGATTCAAAAAATTGGTCTTAGCAATAAGATATATAAGTTTATTGCCAGAGACAGATGATTTACCATGAAGATCTGATGAATTTTTAAACGCTTTTAAAGGTATGCAAAAATAAACCATCGGTTGAATGCCAGAAGCATATTGTTGTTTTTGAATAGATATTTCTATTTGCGTTTCATCCAAAGTTTCAATCATAAAGAGTGTTGGTAATTTGATACTCGTTTCTTCAAAATTTATCCCGTTTAGAGTCCGCCTTGAATGGTGTTGGACAGTTATGGCTTTTTCGTCTATAAAACTTTTATAGCCGCCTATCTCTTTGAGTAAATTTTCTACTTCTTTTTTAGAAATAAATTCTAATTCCATAGCTTCATAAAATATTTCTGATAACTCATAAGGATATTTCCTTTTTCCGTTACTTCCAACAAAATGTTTGTTTGTTAATTTTGTGTCTTTTTTGCCTTCTTCAACATCCCGGACAGGAACATCATAACCTATTTGCCATTCCAAGTATGTTTGATCATCAAAAATGCATTCTCTTGTCGAAAAGATTTCGCCGAAATCTAATCTGTTTCTTCTTTTCTTAAACCTGAATTTACCGGCATTAGTGGCGGGTATAGTCAATAAAATATCATGTTCTTTAATTCTATAATCCATTTTTTTCCCTATGGGACATTTAATACTTTTTTATTTTTGATAGTCTTTCCTTGGCAATCGAACAATAAGCTTCTTTAATCTCAAACCCAATAAATTGTCTGTCAAGATGCTTGCAGGCAACAGCGGTGCTACCACTACCAATAAGAGGATCCAAAATTATATCATTTTTCATAGTAATCATTTCCATAAGTTCTTTTATAAAATGTTTTGGCTTAGGCGTGGGATGGTTTATGAATCCTTCGTCCGGTTCAACCATTTTCCCCGGTGTGTCCTTGAATATATCTGTCTTCCATTTCGCAAGTTTCGGATTTCCTTTTTTAAAGATAAAAGAAGACATATATTTTGTTAATCCTATTGGAGATCTAACATTTCCTGCTGGACAGTATAAAATAATTTGCCAAAAATAAGTGAATGGGTTATTTTTAAATAAACTGGGAAGAAATTTAGTGCTAAAGAATGTTATAAAAAAAGCATCCTCTTTTAAAACCCTATAGCATTCTGGAAGCATGTTGTAGAATAAAGATAAGTTGCTATCGTTTTTAATTCCATTTTTATTTAAACCGTAGGGCGGGTCAGTGATTATCGCGTCTATACTTCCAGAGGGAACTAGTTTTATTAATTCTGCACAGTTGCCGCAAATTATCTTATTGATAAAATCTTGCGGGTATGTTAAAGCTAAAATAGGTTCCACTTTTGGTTTTATTTCTGCAGTTTTTTCGATCATCTTCTAGTTCCACAATGTGTTTATATTATGGGCATATCTACATGACTCCAGTAATTAGGTCGCAACTTCTGGAAATTCAACGAGTTAAGTCCTTTTGCAAGGATTGTTCCCTTGTGGGCACTAACCTGTTTGTTATCAATGGCTTATAAGCCTCGTAAAATTTTTGCTGGAGTCAAGTGCATATGCCTATTATATTATTCTTAATCACATGTTATCTATTAATAATTTGCCATATATCGAAACAAATTGCAAGACCTTTTTGGCAATTTATAAGATTTTGGGTTGCCTAACCCCAACAAAAATCCACCAGCGGAACAAATTTGAGAAAAAGCAAAACCACCTTCTAAAAATTTTATCAGTGCCGCCGATAATAAAATAATTTGCGAGGCTGAGGACAAAATAAACATTAAAAAAGTCCAGAAGTTCTTTACTTATAATCCAGTCAGAAACATTTTTTAATTACCATTAATTAATGTCCTCGATTCATTGATAAGATTTTGATCAACTAGGGCCTTATGTACTTTTTTGCCATACCTGCGTGAAAGCTCAAAAGCGTCCCGTTGAATTCTATCATGAATAGCCTCGGGCCTTAGGGTTACGCCACTGGATTCAACTTTCCTCTTCGCTATCTCAAAGAAACATCTTTCGGCAACCAAATCGGCTAAAAATACTTGCGTTGGTAATGCTTTTCTATATTGACAGTTATCTCCAAGATAATGTTTAACCGATGGGAAATTCACATAGATAATCACTTTGCCTGTTTCAGAACTATATGAGGTTCGCTGGAGAGGTTCTGGGTCATAGTTAAATTCAGGTTCGTTAAACATCCCCTTTCGTCCTTTCTTTTCGTCTTCTTTGGATCTGATTCGGACTTCCAAAAGGGCCATGTAGTTCTCATATTCAGCAGTGATAATAGCCTCCTGTCCTTCCCCCTCACCCCAAACTTCCAATTCATACTTGGCAACGTGTCTTATTGCATCAACTTCATTTACAACAACCTCTTCCTTTGAAATATGTACCGATTCATTATCTGAAGAAAGTCTAACTGTGCTTCCTCCTTCTATCATCTTTATGTATACCAATAAGTACGCTCTCCGAGGCTGATTAGGACGTAATGTCATACTTTCGGGTTGGAACGTCATTCCCTCACTTAGCAATAATTCTTTTTCCGGTACCACATAAACTTTAACTTCAGATAGATTGTTACTTGTTGAGGCCTGAATGACTCCTTCAATATTTGGTTCTCTTCCTTCAACAGTGATATACTTGCGTAAAATCCCAAGACCGTCTTCCGGCAATATCTTAATTTCAGGAGTCAGGCTATAGATTCTGGAGTTATTGGAGGTAACCTTAATAAGCGAACCTGGACGGACTACTTTCGTGTTGAGGCGGAGTTCAAAAGCATATCGCTTACCCACAGTTATCTGTGCAGACGGTGGGTATATACAGAAACCATTTGGCGGGTCTTCTATTTGATCGGTTGCTCTTTGCCCCAGATTTATTACACTCTGTGCTTCCACCTCAGCTATCTCATTCAAGATATTAAAAGCTTTTTTATATCTAGCTGTTTCTTCGTGATCAATTTTGCTCTGTTCTTCTTTTCGTTTTCGTAATCTTTCCTCTTTTACTTCTGCTTCGAGTCGTCTCTCAACTTCTGAAAAAAGCTTCTGGCAGAAAGGGTGGCGAGCAATAAGACCATCTCGTTCTTCACTAAGTACTGCTTCTTCTCTTTCAAGTAGTTCTCTAAATCGTCCTATTATAACTTCTCCAAAGAATCGTGATGCAAGTGGTTCATTATCATATTTGAAAAGAGATATTCCCAAAACAACATCTTGGTCATCTACGATAAGAAGGCCACCATCGCGATCGTCACCTGTTTGGGTAAGCTCCCTTTCTCCACGCCAGATTGATACATGGATTGGAAAATTCCCATATGTTCCATACGAAATTGTGAAATCGCCAGACAATATCTCCTTGCCTTCAGGTCTTCTATATCTTAGTGGTCTGGTCTTTGCCGTATTTACATCTAAGAGAATTATCTTTCTGCGGGGATTAGTCATAATCTTGCGAAGAAGATGATTATTTGCTAGCTCCGCGTGGACCGTATTAAGTCGAGGAACTGTACCCGTTTTTCTATGGTCAGCCTTAAAATAAGCAATTGTTCTATTCTTATAAATTGTGTGTATGTTTCTTAGCTCTTTCGTTATTGAGATGGGGTCACTTATTTCATACATAAGATCCCCGTTTTCTATAAAAAGCCTACACTCAACAAACGAATCATCTTTAAATGTACAGATTTTACCATCTGTCATACTTGCTAAGGCGTCCTTCGCTCCTTGTCCAAAGTAACCCCGTACTTTTTTGCCCATTTTCATCCCGCTAGTTGCTGCCCCGTATCTCTTAAAGCTGTCTCGAACATCCGCTATCGACATACCCTCTGCATAGTCACGGACTGCGAAGATGCCACAATAACCTTCCTTTCCGTATAGAACTTCTATTCTCCCATTGTGTGGCATATCTTCATCTTCTAATCTAATATAACTGTCGTCGGCATTTGTTATCAACTCTACTAGCGCCCTTATAACATTGCCTTGCATAGCGGTTCTGATGCGTCGGGCTGTATGTCTGGGATCAACCCGAATAATACCTCGCTCCATAATTCACCCCCTATTTCTCATCTGATATTCAAAAATTTCCCAAAGTGATCTTCTATCCATTTAAGAAATTCCAAAATATCATGTCTCTCTAACTCTTCAACGAAAACTTTTAGTGAATCAAAATTTTCTCTTAAAATATCTCGAGAGGTATCTAACGTTCCTTGTAATAAAAAGCAAAGGTCAGATTCAGTTATGGAATCATTCTCTCCCTTAGTATATTTTATATAAGCAGGTGATGATACGACTTCTGCTAGAAGAAGCTCTTTCCGTCGTGTTTGAGAGGCCGCTCTTGTTTTCTTAATCAATGGCTCAGTTAAAAGAGCTTCTGCTTCTTTTATAAACTTTCTGCTTCGGTCAGTGATAATAAATCCCTGCCGAATCTTTCCTCCCAACCATTGTTTTTTCTTATCCGTAGAACATCTCCATAAACAAGTATAAACTCTTAGCGAGTCTGGGTAAGAGGGATATCCCAATAATGAGAACTTTTTAGGAAATAATTTAAAAGATGCAATAACAGCATTTTCAAAAGATAGATCGGCACTAAGTTTCTCTAATTGACCCATTACATACATAATTAGATGGTCGAGGTCCGCATTTTCATATTTAGCTTCATCAAACGCATTTAGTTCCTCGATTTTTTCTTTGTCCTTCATCCCTTACCTCCTCCTATATCTTATATTCAGATTTTCTCCCATCCATTCTCTGACTGAGAATCAAGTCATATTCTTTAGGAAAATTCTACCTTGATCGGCTACACCATAGGAAACCTTAATGCCCGTTTTTTCTTTTTCAATCAAGCCCATCTCAAACATTCTTGCAATTAAACCAGCTCTTTGAGTGTTTATTACTGCATCTGAGACATTGCCCCAGATGTAACCGAACTCTTTTTTTAATTCTTTATTTGTTTTTCCTCTTTTTACTACTCCACTCACTAATTTACGGAGTAACCATTTTATTGCACCACTTTCACCTTTTACATTTCTTAAGATATGATTTAGATAAAAATCTACTTCTTTTTCAGTAAAGCTTTTTTCAAAGTCATTATAATCTATTACTGGATTTTCTAATCTAGCAAAATTTGTAACCGTTCACGGGCTAAAAACGTAGCGTGTAACTATTCAGGTATCCTTAT
>CAZUTJ010000001.1:0-18951 GCA_964622875.1 uncultured bacterium | reverse complement strand
CAAGTATCAATGGATTTAGCACCATCATACAACTTTGGGACAGCGTCGAATATTTACTAACTATAGGCTCATAATAGAAAGGAGATAAAGAAATGAAGAGCGATCTGGAGATTGCCCAGGAGGCTACCTTAAAACCCATTGGCGAGATAGCCGGGAGCTTAGGGGTAGAGGAAGATGAACTGGAACCCTACGGAAAATATATGGCCAAAATTGACCTCAAGGTTTTAGAGAGATTGAAGGATAAGCCCCGGGGCAAATTCATTACCGTAACGGCTATTACCCCTACCCCTCTGGGGGAAGGGAAAACGGTAACTAACCTGGGCCTGGGACAGGCCCTGGCCAAAATTGGCAAAAAAGTCTGTAACACTATCCGCGAGCCTTCCAAGGGTCCTACTTTCGGCATCAAAGGGGGAGCCTGCGGCGGAGGTTATTCTCAGGTAGTCCCTATGGAAAACATCAACCTCCATTTCACCGGGGATATCCACGCCGTGGAATGTGCTCACAATCTCTTTAATGCCGTCCTGGATGCGCATCTCCTGCATGGGAACAAGCTGAACCTCAATCCTCTCAACATCAACCTGCGCCGCTGTGTGGATGTCAGTGACCGGGCTTTAAGGCAGATTGTGGTCGGTTTAGGCGGCAAAGCCAACGGCTATCCCCGGGAGACAGGTTATGATATCACCGTGGCTAGCGAAACAGCAGCCATCCATGCCTTAACTAATGGTCTTTTCGATTTGCGGAAACGGCTGGGGCGGATGGTCTGCGGTTTTACCTATGAGGGGAAGCCGGTAACGGCGGATGACCTTAAGGTGGCCGGAACAATGACGGTTTTATTGAAAGATTCCATCAAACCCAATCTCGTCCAGTCCCTGGAAAATACTCCCGTTATTGACCACGGTTTCCCTTTTGCCAATGTGGCTCATGGTAATAATTCCCTGTTAGCCAACCTGGTCGCTCTTAAATTAGCTGACTATGTAGTTACCGAGAGCGGATTTGGAGCTGATTGTGGAGCCGAGAAATTAATTAACATCGTCTGCCGCCAGGGAAACTTGAAGCTGGATTGTATAGTCATCACTGGCTCTATCCGGGCCCTGAAGATGCACGGAGGCGCCTTTGAGCTGAAGCCGGGGAAAAAATATGATCAAGAGTTAGCCGCCAGAGAGAATATGCCTGCCCTAAGAAAAGGCTGCGAGAACCTGAAAGTGCACCTGGAAAACATGCTCTCCTTCGGTGTCCCGGTGGTGGTAACCGTGAACAGATTTACCAGCGATAAGGATAAAGAAGTAGATTTCGTGGTCCGGTATGCTCTGGACCAGGGAGCCAATTATGCCGTTCCTATCGACCCCTGGGCCAAAGGTGGAGAGGGCTGTATCCAGGCCGCGGAAGCGGTAGTTAAAGCCTGCGAGGAAGCGAATGATTTCCACCTCCTCTATCCCGACGACCTCTCCATCAAAGAGAAGATAGAGACCATCGCTACTAAAATTTATCGGGCCGAAGGGGTGGATTACTCTCCCCTGGCCGAAAAGAAGATTAAGCTCTATACCGACCTGGGTTACCATAAATTGGGCATCAATATGGCCAAGACCCATCTTTCCCTTTCTCACGACCCCAACCTTAAAGGGGCCCCCAGCAATTTTCGGGTGCCGGTGCGGGATGTCCGGGCCTCGGTGGGAGCCGGTTTCCTCTATCCTCTCCTGGGCGATATGAAGACTATGCCGGGACTACCTTCAGCACCGGCCTTCATCCCCGTGGACATTGATGAGACCGGCAAGACAGTGGGACTCTTTTAAAAAGCTGAAGCCTATTAGGCTATTTCTGCTCTCTGCTCTTTACTTTGTGCCGCAGTTAATTCCCCTTTTATTAAAAGGGGTATCCCGAAGGGAGGGGGTATTAATCTTATGGTAACTGCTCAAGGTAGGTCGGTTTTAGGTATTGACAGGTAAAAGCCATTATGTTATACTTGTGGTAGGAAAGGAGGTATGACAGGGATGGCTAAGGTGAAAACGGCGATTTCTATTCAGGAGTCTCTCTTCAAGGACGCTGATATTCTGGCCCGAAAGATGCGGGTGTCCCGAAGCCAGTTATTTGCCCGGGCAGTGGGGGATTTCGTTCAAAAACAACAGAATCGGCAGTTCCTTGAGCAGCTCAACATGGCTTATGACGATGCCCCTGACCCGGAGGAGAGAAAATGGCAAGGGCGGGCGGGCAGTCGACAGCGAAAACTCGTAGAGGGACAATGGTAATTAATCAGGGAGATGTGTTTTGGGTCGAACTGGGAAAGCCGTCTGGCTCTGCGCCCGGCTATCGGCACCCCCACCTTGTCGTTCAGAACAATCTTTTCAATCGTAGCCGTATCAATACGGTTGTTGTCTGCGCTCTAACCTCAAATCTTAAGCGAGCGAGAGCACCGGGGAACATGTTGCTCTCCCGGGGTGAGGCAAATCTACCGAAGCGTAGTGTCGTGAATATTTCTCAGATTGTCACCGTGGACAAGACCTATCTGAGGGAAAAGATCGGAGCCCTGTCACCCCAGCGTATGAAGGAAGTCCTCAATGGTATTCATCTGCTGATAGAGCCGCGAGAAGTTGAATAATAGTAACTACTCAGCCACCAAGGCACAAAGGCACAAAGCAAACAAGGGAATTTAGTAACTACTTAAGCTAAAAATTGAAGGTATAGAGCAGGGGGCATAGAGCATAGGGTAAAGTATAACCTAATAGCCTTCAGCCTCTAGCCTACAGCTTAACTTATCTACCTAAAGTAGTTACAAAAAAAGAATTATCCTGTAATCTTAGTGTCTTGGTGCCTTTGTGGCCATACCTGAGTAGTTAAAAAATAGGAAGCAAAAATTGTATATTAACCAATCTATTAAGAAATATCTGGATGAAGCGGCGGCGAAGTTGCCGGCGCCGGGGGGAGGAAGCGTCTCCGCCCTCTGCGGGGCCTTAGGGGCAGCTATGGTTAGTATGGTGGCTAATTTTACCGTGGGGAAGGAGAAATATAAAGGGGTAGAGGGTGAAGTTAACCGACTTTTGGCTAAATCCGAAGAGTTGAGGAAGAGATTAGCGGAATTGATGGATGCCGATGTGGAGGCTTATGGGAAGGTAGCGGCGGCCTATCGGATGCCTAAAGATAGCGATGAGAAAAAGTCAAAACGTTCCCGGGCTATTCAGGAGGCCGGGAAAGAGGCCCTGAAGGTTCCCTTGAGAACAGCCGCATGTTGCCACCAAATCCTTAAGCTCAGCCAGCGTCTGGTGGATATCGGCAATGTCAACCTGGTGAGCGATGTGGGCGTGGCGGTCATCCTGGCCGAAGCGGCCCTGCAGGGAGCGGCCCTCAATGTGGAGATAAATTTAGTTAGCCTTAAAGACGCCCACCTGGTTAAGGAAAAGAGAGCTATTCTGGAGCCTCTCTTAAGGGAGAGTCTGATTATTAAAGATGAGGTAGTAAACAAGGTAAAGGATAAAATATAATCAGGAGGTTTGTAGATGACGGCAAAATTATTGGATGGAGAAGTTTTGGCCGGGAAGATTAAGGAAGGGTTAAAGAGAGAGATTGAGGAGCTGAAAGGGAGGGGAATTAGTCCTTCTCTGACCGCGGTGCAGGTGGGGGAGAATCCAGCCTCCCGGGTTTATATTCGCCATCAGAAGAAGAGTTGCGAGGAGATAGGCATCGCTTACCGGTTACAGGAGTTATCCGGGGAAGCCACCGAGGATGAGCTTCTCCAGCTCATTGAAAAGTTAGATAGTGAGGCTCGGGTCACCGGGATAATCCTTCAGATGCCCCTTCCTTCCCAGATAAATGCCCGTCGGGTACAGGCGACCATTTCCCCGGCCAAGGATGTGGAGGGGATGAATCCGGCTAATATGGGGATGCTCGTTTACGGCCAGGCTAAGGTAGCTCCCTGCACCGCCCTGGGGGCCAGGGAACTCTTGAGGTCCAGCGGCGTGGACCTAAAAGGCAAGGAAGTTACCATCGTGGGACACAGTGAGATCGTCGGTAAGCCTTTAGCTCTGATGCTCCTTCAGTCTCTAAACGCCTCTCCCACACCCACCATTTGCCATATCGCCACCAGGGATCTGGCCGCTCATACCCGCAGAGCTGACATATTGATGGTAGCCGCAGGGAAGGCCGGCCTGATTAAAGGAGATATGATCAAGGAAGGGGCCATTGTCATTGATATTGGCATCAATCGGATCCCGGTGCTGGACGAGCAAGGTAATCCCGTCCTTAACGAGAAAGGCAAACCGAAAAAGAAGACGGTAGGGGATGTTGTCTTCGAGGAAGCGGCTGGGAAAGCTTCTTATATCTCGCCTGTTCCTGGTGGAGTCGGTCCCTTGACTACGGCAATGTTGTTGAAGAATACTGTAGAATGTGCTAAGGCATAAAAACAGGTCCAGTGATTGGTGAAGGATAATTTGCACTTATCATCTGCTTTAGGTAGACGATGTTACTCACTTGCTTAAACAAGGGGAAATTCTCTGCGATAATTTCCCCTTAAGCTGCGGAGTTAATTCGTCCGCTCCAGGCGGACGAATTAAGGAGGAAATTAAATGATTATTCTGGAGCAGAAACCCTTTGAGGAGGTTCTAAAATCTCTGGAGGAGGAAGAGAGGGTATTCCTTGTGGGTTGTTCCCTTTGTGCCACTACTTGCCAGGTGGGAGGAGAGGAACAGCTCCAGGAGATGAGGGGAAAATTAGAGAAGGAGGGGAAAAGTATCACCGGTGAGGTAGTGCTGGAAGCGGCCTGCCAGGCCCTGGAGGTAAAGAAGAAATTCCGGGAGCAGAAGAGTCAGATAGAGGAAGCGGATTCTCTTTTAGTGCTGGCCTGTGGCGGAGGGGCTCAGTCGGTGCGGGAGAATGCGGAAAGAATTAAAATTAAAAAACTTGTCCATCCCGGAGTGAATACCCTCTTTCAGGGAGAAGTTATCCGCGGGGGACATTTTGAGGAACGTTGTTCCCTTTGCGGAGAATGCGTTCTGGAACAAACGGGAACCATCTGTCCCATCACCCGTTGCACCAAGGGACTTCTTAATGGACTCTGCGGCGGTTCCTCTCAGGGTAAATGCGAGGTTGACTCGGAGCGGGACTGTGCCTGGGACCTCATTTACAAGAGACTGGAGGAAATCGGGCAGCTGGAGAAGATGAAGGAGTTCAGAGAAGCCAAGAACTACTCTAAGTTAATGAAACCCCGCAGCTTGGCTCCAGGAGAAGAGAAGAAATGAAACTAAGGGAAGCTTTGGCTAGCGACAAATTTGCTATTACCTCAGAGGTAGCCCCTCCCAAAGGGGCGGATGCCTCTCATCTTTTAGAGGAGGCAGAAATCTTCAAAGGAAGGGTAGATGCTGTTAATGTTACCGATTTGCAGAGTTCAGTGATGAGGATGGGTTCTCTGCCTGTCTGCCACCTCTTGCAAGACCGGGGACTGGAACCGGTATTCCAGGTAACCTGCCGGGACCGCAACCGCTTGGCCTTACAATCCGATTTGCTAAATGCGGCCGTGCTGGGAATAGAGAATGTTCTCTGTCTAACGGGGGATTATACTACTCTGGGCGACCATCCCCAGGCCAAACCGGTCTTTGATTTAGATTCGGTTCAGCTTCTGCAAGCGGCCGTTAAACTGCAAAATGGTGAGGATATGGCCGGAGAGAAGCTTCAAGGCCGCCCTAAATTCTTCCTGGGAGCGGTAGTTAACCCCGGAGCTGATCCTCTGGAGCCCCAGCTGATCAAGATGGAGAAAAAGATTAAGGCCGGAGCCCGGTTCTTTCAAACTCAGGCAGTTTATGACGCCCGACTCTTCGAAAAGTTTATGAAGGAAGCGGCAAAATTCGGTGTTCCCGTTATGCTGGGCATCGTTCTCCTCAAATCAGCGGGCATGGCCAGGTTCATGAACACCAATGTTGCCGGCGTCTTTGTCCCCGATAACCTGATAATGGAGATGAAAGAGACGACTAAGGAAGATAGGCCCGGGAAAAGTGTAGAGATCGCCGCTCGCCTGATAAAAGAGATGAAAGATATGTGCCAAGGCGTGCACCTGATGCCTTTAGGCTGGGATAAACTCGTCCCCCCCATCCTGGATGCGGCGGGGCTGTGAAAAAGGTGGTAATTACTTAGGTTCAAGGTTAAACTGATCAAGATTGCTGGGTTTTTCAGCAATCTCTATGTAATCAGGTATAACGAAGATTATGCCAGGAGGATAAGATTAGTGAAAAGAATCTTAGCAACGGAAGCCGGTCAATATATCGGTGAGGAAATTTTGCTTCAGGGTTGGGTCCACCGGATACGGCAATTGGGGCAAATCTCCTTTCTCCTGCTGCGAGACCGGTCCGGGGTCATCCAGACGGTTATTGAGGAGGGAATTACTGACCTTCCTAAGGTAAGTAATGAGTCGGTGGTGGCCATCAAGGGAAAGGTTGGTGAGGATAAACGGGCTCCGGGTGGTCTTGAGGTTCGGGTCCGGGAACTGGAGGTTCTTAGCCCCTCTCTGGACCTATCCCCGGTGGAAATCAATAAAAAGATTGATTTCCTGAAGACCAACCTGGATACGGTTCTTACTTTTCGGCCGCTCTCTTTAAGGAATCCCGACATCCGGGCCATCTTCAAGGTGCAGGCGGAGATTATCCGGGCCTTTCGGGAATTTCTTCTCCGGGAAGATTTTACCGAAATCCAGACCCCCAAGATTGTGGCTACCGGGACTGAGGGAGGTTCACAACTTTTTCCGGTGCAATATTTCGAACGTCAGGCCTATTTAGCTCAGAGCCCGCAGTTTTATAAGCAGATTATGGTGGGCAGCGGATTTGAGAGGGTTTTCGAGGTGGGGCATGCCTATCGGGCCGAAGAACATAATACCGCCCGCCACCTCAACGAATACATCAGCCTGGATCTGGAGATGGGGTTTATAGCCAATGAAGGGGATGTTATGCAGACGGAAGTAAAGCTTCTCAAGTTTATGTTCGAGCACCTCCGTTCCACCTGCGAAGCGGAACTGCGGTTATATAAAGCAAAAATTTCTGATTTTAAGGATATCCCCCGGCTGACCTTAGCTGAGGCTAAAGATATACTTAGGTCGCAGTATAACAAAGATCTAGGGGGGGCAAAGGACCTTGATCCGGAAGGAGAACGGCTTATCTGCCGGCACCTAGGTAAAGATACGGGAGAGGAGTTAGTTTTTATCACTGCTTATCCGGAGGAGAAACGACCTTTCTATACTTTGCCCTGTCCTGACCATCCGCAGCTAACCCGGAGCTTTGACCTTCTCTACAAAGGCGAAGAAATCACCACCGGTGGACAAAGGATTCATGATTATTATCAGCTCGTGGAGAACATGAAAAAGTATGGTCTTCGGGCTGAGGATTTCGATTTCTACCTCCAGACCTTCAAGCAAGGCATGCCTCCTCATGGGGGGCTGGCCATTGGCGCCGAGAGGCTCACCAAACAACTGTTGAATTTATCCAACATCAGGGAGGCCAGCCTCTTCCCCCGGGACCGGACCAGAATCAGCCCTTGAGATTTTAGGAATAACTATTCAGCCACCAAGGCACAAAGGCACAAAAGAGTCAAAGTAAGAGCAAAAAATGTTGATAATCACTCAAATAGATAGGTTGAAGACGGAAGGTTCAAGGCAGAGAGCCCAGGGCAAAGAGCAGGGAGTAAAGAGATTCTTAAGCCCTAAACCTTGAACCTAACAGCCTTCTTAGTGTCTTAGTGCCTTCGTGGCCATATCTGAATAGTTGCTGATGAGAAAAAATAAGGTAAAGCAGAAATGCCCCCAAGAAAACTTAATCTGCGAGTGGAAAAAACCGATAAGCTGGAAGGGACAATAAAAGCGCCACCCTCTAAATCATACACTCATAGAGCCATCATCATCGGAAGTATGAACGGCCAGGCCCGCATTGTTAACCCCCTCTTTTGTGATGATACCCTGGCCACTATTAAGATTGGGCAGAAGTTGGGGGCCAGGATTTCTAAGCATAAACATTATTTAGATATATCGGGTTTTGGGGGAAAGCCCTCCCTCCCGGACCCTATCCTTAATGTGGGAGAATCCGGGACTCTGCTCCGACTTCTTCTTCCCCTCCTAACTTTAGCTAAAGGGGCTTATTCGGTGCGGGGAAAGGGAACCTTGTGTGCTCGTCCTAACAAGCCTATGGTGGAAGCGCTGCACTCCTGGGGGATCAATATCAAGGGACGCGATGAGGACCATAAGCTGCCTCTAAAGATAGTTGGGCCAGGAAGAATTCCCGGAGGAATAAGTGAAGTTAGTGGTAAAATGAGTTCCCAGACAGTCTCTTCCTTGCTTATGGTAGCCCCCTGGGCCGGGAAAGATACCACCATTATAATAAGAGATAAGCTGGTTTCCCGGCCTTATGTAGATATAACCATTGATGTTTTAAGGTGGGCCGGGATTCAGGTTGAGCGTCAGGGTTGGAAAAGATTTCGGGTAGAAAGAGGCCAGGTGTTTAAGCCGGAGGGAGATTTTGTGGTGCCGGGAGATTATTCAGCGGCGGCTTTTTTAATGGCTGCCGCCTGTTTAATTAGCTCGGATCTAACCATAACCGATCTGGTTAAGGATAAGCAGGGAGATAGAAAAATTTTGACTATATTACGCCAGATGGGAGCCAACATTAAGGATGATGGTAAGACTGTTAGAATTAAGGGCCCCGGGAAACTGAAAGGGATGGAAATTGACTGTTCGGACACGCCGGACCTGGTGCCCATTCTTGCCGTTTTAGGTTGCTTCGCCGCCGGCCGGACCCGGCTTTTTAATTTAGCCCACCTTGTTTACAAGGAAAGCAATAGGATTACCGCCACTGCCGGAGAGTTAAGGAAATTAGGGGCAGATATTGCCTGCACGGACCAGGAACTTTTAATAAGACCCTCCCCCTTACATCCAGCATCGGTTTCGGCGCGCAATGACCACCGGATAGCTATGGCCCTGACGGTTGCCGGCTTAAGGACCGGGAAATTAACCATTAAAGATGCTCACTGCATATCTAAATCCTACCCGGATTTTATTTCTGATATGAGGGCCCGGGGAGCGAGTCTTGAGAAAATATACCAATCTGCTTAAGCCTCTCCGGCGGGCGGAAAAAGAGGGGGCACGAAAAAGGGATGGAGGTCAGGTCCCGCTAAACAGGATACAGATAGACAGGATACTGTCAAACTGATAATTAAATTGTCAATCTGTCAAACTAATAATTATCTGTGGTTATAAAGTGTTCTTCAGGAGCAAAGAACATAATGCCCTTGACAACTGGGAGCTACTGGTGGTAAATTAAGGGTAGCGGAAGTGAATAAGATAAATTTTAATGGATAAGGAGGTGAGAAAATATTATGGCTAATAAGAAACAGAGCCCGGTGACGGTCATCATCTTAATCGCTGTCATCGTTGTGGCTGCTTTCTTCATTGTGCGCGCCGTCCGGCCCGCGAGACCTCCCGCCATGCCTATGGTCGGGTATCTTGTCTGTATGGAAGAGGGTTGCGGATTCAGGATCTCGATGGAAGAGATGGACCCTGCCCCGTTGATGGAGTGCCCGGAGTGTGGAGGAATGTTGATGCCTGAGGGCATGGAGGAGATGATGCTCCCCCCGGAGATGATGCTCCCCCCAGAATGAAGTTAGCTATCCCGCCGAGGGAAAGAGGATGCAAGAGGCGCCGGGTCAAGGGCGCCTCTTTTTTTGCTTCCTTCCTGTTCTTGCTTTCGTAAGAAAGCACCGGGGAAAGAGTTTTTGACGGGATGGCTCTATCGTGGTAATATACCATCTATAATCTTAAGGGGTTGAGTATCTTGGTGCCTTTGTGCCTTGGTGGCTAAGTAGTTAAGTTGCTTTTAAACTTTATAGGGTGTCACCGAAGTGCCGCCCTTGATTGCACTGATTAAAATTTAGATTACACAGATTAAATACTCCCTGGAGGTAAAACACTATGAGGGAAAGAAAAAACCTGGAAGAGTTATCCGTGAATACTATCAGGGCTCTGTCTATGGACGCTGTCCAGAAGGCTGGCTCCGGGCATCCCGGGCTCCCTCTGGGAGCGGCTGATTTTGCTTATGTTCTCTGGATGCGTTTTCTTAAGCATAATCCCGCCAATCCGGATTGGCCCGACCGTGACCGCTTCGTTCTTTCCGCCGGGCACGGTTCTGTGCTCCTTTATGCTCTTCTGCATCTCTTTGGTTACGCTCTTTCCCTGAAGGAATTGCAACAATTCCGTCAGTGGGGGAGCCGTACCCCCGGGCATCCTGAGTATGGATTAACGCCCGGGGTGGAAACGACTACCGGTCCTCTTGGTCAGGGATTTGCTAACGGGGTGGGTCTGGCCCTGACGGAGCGTATTTTGGCTGAGCATTTCAATAGGAATGGGGAAGAAATCGTTAACCATTATACCTACGGACTGGTCAGCGACGGCGACCTTATGGAAGGAGTAGCCGCGGAAGCCGCTTCCCTGGCCGGGCACTGGGGCTTAGGGAAACTTGTCTATTTTTATGATGACAACCGCATCACTATTGAAGGGTCAACCGACCTCACCTTCAGCGAGGAGGTGGGGAAACGCTTCCGGGCCTACGGTTGGCAGGTGCTGGAAATAGATGGGCACGATCGGGAGGCAATAGGGCGGGCTCTTCAATCCGGAAAGGACGAGGAAGCAAAACCGACGCTCATCATTGGACGCACCCATATTGCTAAGGGCAGCCCCCATAAAGAGGGTACGGCCAGTGCCCATGGGGAGCCTTTGGGAGAGGAGGAAATAAAAGCTACCAAGGAAAACTTAGGTTTTCCGCTAGAGCCTCCTTTCCTCGTTCCTGAGGAGGTGGGATCTCTCTTCCGCCAGCGGTGTGAGGAGCTAAAGGTGCAAGCCGGAGAGTGGCAGGAGCGTTTCTCTTCCTGGCGCCAGGCTCATCCGGAAAAGGCAGCGCTCTGGGATACTTTTATGTCCCGGCGATTGCCGGCTAATCTCAAGGAACAATTGCCGGTATTTGAGGCCGGGAAGTCCTTAGCCACGAGAAATGCTTCCGGGGAAATCTTGCAGGTTCTGGCTCCTCAGCTGCCTAATCTCATCGGTGGGTCAGCGGATTTGGCCCCTTCCAACAAGACCTTTCTCAAAGGATTTTCTTCTCTGAGCCGGGATAACTTCGCCGGACGTAATATTCACTTTGGTATCCGGGAGCATGCTATGGGGGCTATCCTTAACGGGATGTCCCTGCACGGAGGGGTGATTCCTTATGGGGGGACTTTTTTTGTCTTCTCTGATTATATGCGCCCGGCAGTGCGTCTGGCAGCCCTGATGGAACAGCCGGTCATTTACATCTATACCCATGATAGCCTTTTTGTGGGTGAGGATGGCCCTACCCACCAGCCGGTGGAGCACTTAGCGGCCCTACGGGCTATCCCTAATCTTACCGTCATTCGCCCGGCTGAGGCCACGGAGACAGCCGTTGCCTGGATGGTAGCTCTGGAGCGTAAGGACGGACCGGTAGCCTTAATTTTAACCCGACAGGGGCTACCGGTGCTGGAGCGAAGCCGGTTAGCTCCGGCCGAAGAATTAAGGCGGGGGGGCTACATCCTTGCCGGTGGGGATATAGATTTTCCGGATATTCTCCTCATTGCCTCCGGTTCGGAGGTTCATTTAGCTCTGGAGGCTCAGAAACTCTTAGCGGCTAAAGGAAAAACCTCTCGGGTAGTTAGCATGCCTAGCTGGGAACTTTTTGATGCCCAATCGGAGGAATATCGTCAGCAGGTGCTTTCACCCCAAACGCCTCTGCGTTTAGCGATAGAGGCCGGTTGTTCGCAAGGGTGGCATCGCTACCTCGGCGACCTGGGAGAGGTTATCTCCCTGGACCGTTTCGGAGCTTCGGCCCCCTCTGAAATATTAGCGGAAAAGTTTGGGTTTACCGCTGAGCAAGTGGTAACCCGCGCTTTGAAGATGATAGAACACTTCCCGGAAAAGGCCGCCGAGAAGGTTAAGATTTTATCCCCCAGTCGGAAAGTATGAGGAAATTAGAGGTGGAGAGGGTTTATCTGGACCACAATGCTACTTCTCCTCTTGACCCGGAGGTGCTGGAAGCTATGCTGCCTTACTATCAGGAGAAGCATGGTAATGCCTCCAGCATCCACTCCTTCGGCCGAGAGGCCCGGGTGGCGGTAGAGGAGGCTCGAGATAAGGTAGCCGGATTGATTGGGGCCCGGGAGGAAGAAATAGTTTTTACCAGCGGGGGAAGTGAGGCTGATAATTTTGCCCTTAAGGGAGTAGCTTATGCCCATCAGGACAAAGGCAGACAGATTATCACTTCCTCGATTGAGCATCAAGCTGTTTTGAATACCAGCCAGTATTTAGAGAAGGAAGGCTTTCGGGTTACCTATCTTCCCGTTGATAAATACGGCCTGGTAGAACCTATTGGCCTGAGGCAAGCCTTCACAAAAGAAACTATTCTCGTTTCCATAATACTGGCCAGTAACGAAACGGGTAGCATTCAGCCTATTAAGAAACTGGCTAAGATAGCTAAGGAGAAAAAAGTCTATTTTCATACCGATGCCGTCCAGGCGCTAGGGAAAATTCCGGTGAATGTTGAGGAATTAGGGGTGGATCTCCTTTCCTTATCCGGACATAAGTTCTCTGGCCCCAAGGGAGTGGGGGCTCTCTATATCAGGAAGGGAGTAAAGATAGACTCCCTCATTCACGGGGGACACCATGAGGGACAGCGTCGAGCCGGGACAGAGAATGTTCCCGGAATAGTGGGCCTGGGGAAAGCGGCGGAATTAGCCTCCCGGGAGAGGGAGAGCGGGAAAACCCACCTCCTTCACCTCCGAGATAAGTTAGAGAAAAGCATCAGAGAAAAAATCTCTCATGTCCAGTTGAATGGACATCCGCAGAAGAGATTGCCGAATACCCTGAATATCTCCTTTGAGTTTATAGAGGGAGAATCGTTGATAATCAACCTGGATCTAAAAGGGGTGGCCGTTTCCACCGGCTCCGCCTGCACTTCCGGGTCCCTAAAACCCTCTCATGTTCTTATGGCTATGGGCGTGGCGCCGGAGATAGCTCAGGGTTCGGTAAGGTTCTCTCTGGGAAAAGGGACAAGCGAAGAGGATATAGACTATGTCCTGGGAGTTCTCCCGGAGATAGTGGATAGACTGCGGAAAATGTCTCCCTTGTGCAAAGAAGGAGAGTAAAAGAAAATCCAAATGACAAATTTCAAATGACAAATTTCAAAAAAAGCAAAGAGAATAGGTGCCAAAATTTTGACATTTGACATTTGGATTTAAATTATAGCTTATAATTTAAGTTGGGAATAAATAATGCCAGGTCCTTATGGCGAAAAAGTAATGGAACATTTTAGAAATCCTCGTAATGTAGGTGAAATAAAGAATCCGGATGGTGTCGGCCATGTGGGCAATCCTATTTGTGGAGACATCATGGAGCTTTATATCAGGGTTGAAGATGAGACTATCGTTGATGCTAAGTTTAAAACCTTCGGCTGTGGCGCGGCTATTGCTACCAGCAGCATGGTAACCGAATTGGTTAAGGGGAAAACTATCAAGGAAGCTTTGGGTGTTTCTAACCGGGCCGTGGCCGAGGCCCTGGGCGGCCTTCCCCCCATCAAGATGCACTGCTCCGTCCTGGCCGAGGAAGCCCTAAGGTCAGCTATAGACGATTATCTAAAGAAATCAAAAAGGGGGTAAGAATATAGAAATGGAAGTGAATGATAGTAATTTTAAGGCAGAGGTATTAGAGGCGGATTTGCCGGTATTGGTAGATTTCTGGGCTTCCTGGTGTGGCCCCTGCCAAAGGCTTGCTCCCCTTATAAAGGAGATAGCTAAGGAATATCACGATCGCCTTAAAGTTTGCAAACTTAATGTGGATGATAACCCTTTAACGGCTTCAAAGTATGAAATTATGAGCATCCCCACTTTAATTATCTTCAAAAAGGGAAAAGTCAGGGAGCGGATTATCGGCCTGGCCTCAAAGTCCGGGCTGGAGTCGAAGATAAGGCCTTACCTGAAAGAGCAATCAAAACAACTATCAGCCACTAAGGCACAAAGACGCCAAGATAAGCAAGGAACTTGTCATTTGTAAATTTAAAGCTGTAGGCAAGATAAATTCTGATAATATCAAAAACAAAAAAATATAACCACGGAAGCGCGGAAGTGAGGAGACACGGAAAAATACATTTAAAATTAGAAAAACTTATCCATTAATTCTTATTCCGTGCTTCCGTAGTTCCGTGCTTCTGTGGTAAGTTTTAAGTCCTTTAAAATTAACGAGTAATCTTTGTGTCTTGGTGTCTTTGTGGCTATACTTGATACGAGAACTCTTGGTAGCCCGATAAGAGAAGGGAGGTAAAATGGCTAAAACAATTGCTGAGATTAATGAGAAAATTAAAAGAGGCCGGGTAGTGGTGGTAACGGCCGAGGAAATGATTGAAATTGGGGAGGAAAAGGGAGTAAAAAAGGCTGCTCAAGAGGTGGATGTAGTAACTACCGGGACATTCGGACCCATGTGTTCCTCGGGGATGTATCTAAATATCGGCCAGGCCAAGCCCAGAATAAAACTTGGCGGCGGAACCTGTCACTTAAATGAAGTGCCGGCTTATTGCGGCTTTGGGGCTGCGGACACCTATCTTGGGTGTACCCAGTTGCCCGATGACGATCCTCAAAATAAAGTCTATCCCGGTGAGTTCAAATATGGAGGTGGTCATGTAATTGAAGAATTTGTTGCCGGCAAGGACATTAAACTTACAGCCACTGCTTATGGTACAGACTGTTATCCGAGAAGAAAATTAGAAACCTGGATAAACATTAAAGATGTTAATGAAGCGGTACTTTTTAATCCCAGAAACGCTTACCAGAACTACAATATAGCGGTGAACCTTTCGGATAAAATCATCTATACCTATATGGGTGTTTTAAAGCCTAATTCAGGCAATGCTAACTATTGTAGTGCCGGTCAGCTCTCCCCGCTTCTCAACGACCCTTTATATAAAACTATTGGTATCGGCACGAAGATTTTTCTGGGCGGTGGAATTGGCTATGTGGCCTGGCCGGGAACGCAACATAATCCTACCGCTAAAAGAAAGGATAACGATGTTCCCTATCTTCCGGCAGGTACATTAGCCGTAATTGGGGACTTAAAACAGATGAAGCCCGAATGGCTCATGGGAGTAAGCATGCTCGGGTATGGGGCAACTCTGACAATCGGGGTAGGTATCCCTATTCCTATCTTAGATGAAGATATGGCCCGTTATACCGCCGTAAAGGATGAAGAGATATTTGCCCCGGTTGTTGATTACAGCCAACAATATCCTTATGGAGAAAAACCAAAAGTAGAGTTAGGTGAGGTATCTTATGCCCAACTGAAAAGTGGCCGGATTATCATACAAAGCAAAGAAATTCCTACCGCTCCCCTTTCCAGTTATCCAAAAGCAAAAGAGATCGCCGCTATTCTGAAAGAGTGGATAAAGAGCGGGCAGTTTCTCTTGCCCGGGCCCGTAGCCTCTCTTCCGGGACCAGAGTCAGGCTTAACCCTTAAACCCCTGAAGGAAAGACCAATATAGGGCGGCACTTAAAGGCCGGGAGAAGCCAATGATTTCCAAACGAATTGTTTTAAAGTTCCCCCATCGTCTGGTCGAGCAACCCATTGTATGTAACCTGGTCAAAAAACATAACCTGGAATTCAACATTCTTAAAGCCCAGGTTACTCCCCGCGAAGAAGGACTTCTGGTGTTAGAACTCAAAGGGCAGGATGATGATTACAATGAAGGAATAAATTATTTAACCCGAAGAGGAGTAATAGTTCAACCACTCAACCAGGATGTGATTCGCAATAATACCCGATGCACGCATTGCGGTGCTTGTGTGACCATATGTCCAACCGGAGCCCTGGTTCTTGACCCCATCACCCGAAAGGTTCATTTTTATAATCATAAATGTATTGCCTGCGAACTCTGCGTTCCGGCTTGTCCTCCCCGAGCCATGGAGATCCATTTTTAAAAGTATGGCAAAGTATAAACCACAAGATTTCACAGATTAACACAGAAAAAGAATTAATAACTAAATTTTCAATTTTAAGTTTTAATCTGGTGACAATCTGGGCAATCTGTGGTTACGAAGTTTTCTTGAGGTATAGGAAAGCATAAACGCCTTTTTCTGTCATTCCCCGATTCAATCGGGGAATCCAGGCTCTGGATTATCCGGTCAAGCCGGATAATGACATTTTCTTAGTAATGATTTTTGCTTTGTAGTTGCCCAATTTATTGGGCTTTCTCGAAGTCTAGGATTTTCAATAAAACTTAAGGTTTTTACTGTAAACTGTAAACTGTAAACTCCCGAGCGAAGCGAGGGTTATCTTAATGCCGGAGGTAAGATTCTATCGTCATTGGTGTGAGGATAAAGATCTGGTTTCCTTCCATGCAATAGTAAAAGAGAGTGATTTGTGTATCCGGGCGCCAAAGAATTTAGCCGAGAAAGCCCGCCAATTAGTTTCCAAATATCGCTTAATCCTGGAGAAATATATCAGACGCAATCCTACTTTTGAGAATAGCCTCGGGCCTATTCCTCTGGAGGAAGATGTTCCTCTTATCGCCAGAGAAATGGCGGAGGCGGGAAGGAAAGCGGGGGTAGGCCCCATGGCCGCGGTAGCCGGGGCCATTGCTGAATTCGTCGGTAAAGATTTATTAGATTATACTCCCGAAGTAATGGTAGAAAATGGAGGCGACATATTCATAAAAACTACTAAAATTAGACATATTGGTATTTATGCCGGCAATTCATCCTTCACGAAAAAAATAGCCCTGGAAATTTTACCGGAGAAGACTCCCTTAGGAATTTGTACTTCTTCCGGCACCGTGGGACACTCCTTAAGTTTAGGGAAAGCCGATGCGGCGGTAGTAATTTCCCCTTCTACTATCCTGGCCGATGCCTCGGCCACCGCCATCGCTAACCTGATCAAAGACGAACGAGATATTCTTCAGGGGATAGAGCTGGCTAAAAAAATAAAAGGAGTAAAAGGTGTTCTTGTAGTTAAAGATAATAAAATGGGTATTTGGGGAGATATAAAAATTTCCTAAAAGGAGAGGCAAGATGCCCATAAAAGTGAGAATACCAGCGCCTTTGCAGGGATTGACTAAGAACCGGGTTGAGGTAGAGAGCGAAGGAAAAACGATCTGTGAGTTAATTGACAGCCTGGAGAAAAGCTATCCCGGCATCAGGGAGAGAATCTGTGACGAAAACGGGAAAGTGTGCCGATTTATAAATATCTATGTGAACGAAGAAGATATCAGATTCCTTCAGGGGGACAACACCCCGGTAAAAGATGGAGATGAGGTAGCTATTATCTTGGCCATTGCCGGAGGATAGAATATTATCCGGTCCGTAGTAGGCTGTTTGGTAGCCGTTCACGGCTTGAAATTGGAAACTGGAAATTAGAAACCTGGCCTACATGCTTTTGTGCTGTTCTTCCCAATTTCTAATTTCTAATTTCAAAGTTCCGTGAACGGTTACGCTATTTGTTAGACTATTAGGCTGCCGCAGGTGAAGGAAAAAAATTTCAGGGGGGCAATAGCTCAGTTGGGAGAGCGGTACGTTCGCAACGTACAGGTCGGGGGTTCAAATCCCCCTTGCTCCATCTACCCCCGACCGGCGGGGTTGGTAAGGGGAGAATCCCCTTACGCCTGGGGGGTTATCAGTCCGCCAAGCAGTGTGGCGGACGCCCTAGGGGGGCTTGCCCCCCTGTGGGAGAGCGAAGCGAAGGTCGGGGGTTCAAATCCCCCTTGCTCCATTACAGCTTGAGAATCGTTGCCTCGAACCTTCTTATTCCGCCGGCGCGCTTGCTAAACCTGCTATAGCGTAACTTACAAAAAATAATTTGACTCCACTAAATAAATTTTCAGGCTACTAACAGCTATGAGTTCAGCCGCTGCCCCTGGGTGGTCGGCTGCGGCAAGTTGTTGGGTTCTAATTATTTTGTTTAAACCCTCAATGACTTGAGCTAACCCCTCTGGAGGGGTCATACCTGCCCTTTTGCCAACTTTCCCAGCATAGAAGAGCATCATCTAATGCGCTATTATAGAGCAAGCACGACATTAATCAAGGAAAAATTGACAATTTAAGAGGGGATGTGATATATTTATTTATAATAAAGCATTGAGGAAAATGATACAAAAACGACTATTGTCTATTAATTGTTAGGTAATAAATAGAAGGAAATTAACCGAGAGGCAATCTTGTCTTTTTCTGCCTGGATTAGTTTGCTTCGTCGCTGATACTCCTCACAATGACATGCTTTAGTGAGTATTTTACCTAATTTCCAGTTTCCAATTTCAAGCCGTGAACGGCTACGATATAAATATGGCCGAGGAAGAATTACGCCAGAAATTCCAGCTTTTAACTCGTCAATATAATCTTTGGAAAAGTCGTTATTGTGAGCACTGCGAGAAAACTGGAGAGCGTGGCACATTCATTGGCATTAACTATTTTGCACAAGGAGGGCCAAGATGGGATCCAAAAATCCCCAGTGATGATGAAAGGGGTTGCCTTGGTTGCTTTTGTTATAATCCTGATGAGTGGAGATTGAGACTAAACGAATTCATAAATGAATCAAAATAAGATAAGTAAGGTTTAAAAAATATCAAAATTACCTAACAAATCACTGTACCCGACCAAAAAGCTGACGCTTTTTGGCGGGTGAGTTCTAGCATTATGTGGTTCAGAACAATGCACGAGAAGGGAGGTTATCAATGGAGGCTTATCGAGTTGAAAAAAGGGTTGCGACAAACGGTGTACTCCAGCTCAATGCTCTCCCATTCCGAGAGGGGGAATTGGTTGAAGTCATCGTCCTGGGGCGAAAGGGAGAAGTTCGCAAGTCAGTTCCTTCACCCTTGCGCGGCAAAGTAATTGCGTATATTGATCCCACAGAACCCGTAGCCCAAGATGATTGGGAGTTACTGCGATGATACTGATGGA